>NZ_CAXIBN010000004.1:0-46864 GCF_964021735.1 uncultured Wocania sp.
CAGCCTTTAAAACATGACCACCGTCAAAGACGGTGGTTTTTTAGACTGAAATAAATAATTACAGTCTCTACATTCCATTTACTTAATTGCGACTAAAGATTAATGTTGTAACATTCTCCCATAAAACTCATCTTTTTACAGAGCAACCTACATTGTTTTGATTCTTAATTCCAAACTTTCTTAAAATAGTTTCAAGTAAGCACCATTTTGTAAATGCCGATTGGATTAAGTTAAGACCAATAAATACTGTAAACCACATCCAATTTGGGTTCACATAAACGGTAAGTACAACGCTCAATAAAACCATTGTACCTACAATAACTCTAAAATACGTGTTTAACATTTTTATTTAATTTAAGATTAGATAAATTTCTCAATAGGAACAACAACTGCCTTTATTGGGTTGTTGGTTTCTAAATTTGAATTGAATTCTTCTATATATTGAAATAACACTTCAATATGATCGTCCTCTGTAAAAGAAAAAAACAATCGTGATTCATTACCAGTCTTCTCGCCTACAAACCAACTTGAAGCCGTTAAAATTGAAGCTCCATTTTTATAACCATCAATATCTGAACTACTAAAGTTTTCAATATTTGCTTTTTTGAACAGTTTTAAAACCTCATTCTGAAACTGTTCTACCGCTGTTACTATTACTAATTTCATTACTTATAATTTTTGCGTTCAATCATATAATACACCAAAGGAACGACCAGTAGGGTTAATACTGTTGACACGATAGTTCCTCCCATCAACGATATGGCCAAACCTTGAAAAATAGGGTCAAATAAAATTACGAATGCACCTATTACCACCGTTCCAGCGGTTAGCAAAATGGGTGTTGTACGTACTGCGCCAGCTTCAATTGCGGCTTGTTTTAGCGGCACACCTTCCGCTGTCCTTAAATTGATGAAATCAATGAGCAGTACAGAGTTTCTTACCATAATTCCTGCTAAAGCGATCATACCAATGAATGATGTCGCTGTAAAGAATGCTCCCATGAGCCAGTGTCCGAGAATAATTCCAATTAAAGATAATGGAATGGCAACCATCATCACTACTGGTGCTTTAAAGTTTTGGAACCAGCCTACAATTAAAATATAAATCAAGATAATAGCGCCTAAAAAGGCGATTCCTAAATCTCTAAATACCTCCAAGGTTATTTGCCATTCACCATCCCATTTCACCGTATAATCATCTTCAAAATCTGGCTGCCCCAAATACATTTCGTTTATTTCATATCCTTGAGGTAGCGGTATGTCTTTTAGCTTCTTCTCCATTCCTAAAATGGCATATGCAGGACTTTCTAAATCACCAGCCATATCAGCCATTACATACACTACACGTTTTTGATTTTTACGGTAAATGCTTTTAGCCGTAATAGTTTCACTAATAGTTACTAAATCCGCTATTGGTACCATATTGCTTTGTTTCGACTTTACTTTTAACTGTGAAATGTCCATAACGGTCGATTTTTCCTTTTCATCTAAAGCCAATACTAATCCTACTTGGTTTACTGCATCTTCATCATACAAATTGGTAATAGCTCTATTGGACAATGCCATATTCATCGTAAAGGCAATTTGCTTTGGTGCTACACCATATAGCATCGCTTTTTCCTTATTAATTTCAAATTGATATTCGGTTTGGTCATCTTCAACCATCCAATCGATATCAACCACATCTTCTGTGTTTTTTAAGATGTCTTGAACATTGTTTGCAATCTTTATCTGCTCACTGTAATCCGGTCCATAAACTTCAGCAACAATTGTTGATAATACTGGTGGTCCTGGCGGCACTTCTACTAATTTTACATTGGCATTATATTTTGCAGCAATCTTTTGAATGTCTGGTCTAAACAATTTGGCAATATCGTGGCTTTGGGCACTACGCTCACCTTTGTCCAATAGATTGACTTGAATATCTGCCATGTTGCTTCCACCACGCAAATCGTAATGACGTACCAAACCGTTAAACGTAATTGGTGCGGACGTACCAATGTAATTCTGGTAATTCACTACTTCTGGTCGTGATGACAAATATTGTGCAATCTCTTGCGTTACAACGCCTGTACGCTCTAAGGTTGTACCTTCTGGCATATCAATAACCACTTGGAATTCATTCTTATTATCAAAAGGCAACATTTTTACAGCAACTGAATTAGTAAAAAACAAAGCCATAGTTCCCATTAAAACAGCGAACGTACCACCTAAAAACAACCAACGCTTTCCTTTACTCTCCAAAAGTGGTCTTTCAAATTTGTTATAAATCTTGTAAATGCGCGTATCCTCAATGGCTTTTTCCGGTTTTTCTTCAACGCCTTTCTTGTCTTTTTCCCTTAAGAAAATATATCCTAAATATGGTGTAATTGTTAAAGCGACGAATAATGAAAGAATCATTGCAATAGATGCACCAATTGGCATTGGCGCCATATACGGCCCCATTAATCCTGAAACAAAAGCCATGGGCAATACCGAAGCAATTACGGTAAATGTGGCGAGTATCGTTGGATTCCCAACTTCGTTAATGGCATAGAGCGCAGCTTGTTTAAAAGGTAAGCGTTTCATCTTAAAATGCCTGTGCATATTCTCTGCGATGATAATCGAGTCATCAACGACGATTCCCGTAACAAAAACCAATGCAAACAATGTGATTCGATTTAAAGTATAATCGAGCATATAATAACTTAAGAGCGTTAATGCAAACGTAATTGGAACTGATAAAAACACAACCAATCCACCTCGCCAACCCATTGCGAGCATTACAACAATTGTAACTGCGATGATAGAACCTATAAGGTGTAATAATAATTCTGATACTTTGTGTGAAGCCGTTTCACCATAATTTCTTGTAATTTCAACGTGTACGTCATCAGGAATTAAGTTTTTTCGTAGATGTTCCACTTTATCGATAATTACTTCCGCTATTTTCATTGCATCAGCACCTTTGCGCTTCGCCACCGAAATGGTTACGGCAGGGTATTCAGATTTATAGGTGGAAGCTTTTTCACTCCCTTTACCAAAACCTAAACTGACATAGTTCTGCGGAACTTCCGGACCATCAATAATGGTTGCTACTTGTTTTAAGTAAATAGGCTGATTTTGTTGTACGCCAACCACTAAATTTTCGACATCAGTTACCGATTCTAAGAACTTTCCTGTATTGACCAAAAATTCGGTATCATTCTTATCAAAACTCCCTGAATTTAACTGTGAGTTATTGGCTTTTATCATTTCAGAAACAGACAAAAAATCCAATCCGCTTGACGCTAGTTTATCTTTATCTAAAACCACACGCAACTGACGGTTTCTTCCACCAATTTTGTGTGTGATTGCAACATCATTCACCTTTTTTATTTCCGCCTCTAACTCTTGAGCCATTTGACTTAATTGGTAATCGTCGTAATTTTCGCTCCATAATGTTAAACCTAGCATTGGCACATCATCAATAGCGCGTGTTTTCACAAGAGGAAACGTAACACCTTGCGGCATTTGATCCATGTGTTTATTGATTTCATTGTAGAGTTTTACAAATGAACGTTCGATATCTTCGCCCACATAAAATTGAACAATGACCATTCCTTGCTCTTTCATCGAAGTAGAATACACATATTCTACACCTTTTATGTTCGAAATTAACTGCTCTAAAGGTTTGATGACTCTTGACTCTACTTCCGTTGGACTTGCACCTGGATAACCTACAAAAATATCTGCCATTGGCACATCTATTTGTGGTTCTTCCTCACGTGGAATTAAAAACGAACTGTAAACACCAACAACCATAAATACAATCATTAAAAGCACCGTAAGCTTCGACTGTATAAAGATTTTTGCAATTTTTCCTGCGATTCCTTCTTTCATTTTGCTATGGTTATTGAATTGCTATTTTTACACCGTTATAAAGTTTTCCATCTGCAGAAACTATATACGTTTCGTCGGCTGATAAACCAGATAATACTTCTACCTGATTCCCGAAGGTTCTGCCTAAACGCAACCAACGTAACAATGCTGTATTGCTCTCGCTTACCGTATAGACACCTGATAGTTGACCATTGTTTATAATGACATTTTTTGGTATCAGAATCATTTCAGTTGTCGTTTTTTTCTCAACAGGAAATTGAACGGATGCAAACATTCCTGATAGGATATTAGCATCAGTTCTATTTAGGGCAATTTTCACTAAATATTGTCCTCCTGTATTTTTTGCAGAAGTGCTAATTTCAGCTACGTTTCCTTTCAATGTTTTATTGATAGATTTTACCAAAATATCAACTTCAACACCCTGCTTTATCTGAGAAATTTCAGTTTCTGGAACCATTGCCATCACTTCAAAGTCTCCTAGGGATTCTATGGATAGTAATGGCTGGCCTGGATTAGCCATACCTCCTTCCTCAACTGTTTTAGCAGTAATAACACCGCTAAATGGTGCTGTAATATTGGTGTAGGCATATTGAGAGTTAACTTCGTTTTTCATCTGCTTTGCCGACTCCAAACGGGCTTTTGCCATTTCATAACGTGCCGTCATATCATCAAGTTCCTTTTGTGAGGCACTATTATCTGCAAAGAGATTTTGAAAACGGTTATAGTCTTTTTGGGCATTGTTAAAGGCTACGGTAGCTTCTGTAATACCAGCATTTACTTGGGCACTTTTGGCCTGTAAATCAGCATTATTAATAGCTACCAACAATTGACCTTTTTTTACTTTGTCTCCAACATTTACGTTCACCTTGTTAACATAACCCATCATTCTGGTGCTTAAATCTGCACTATTTACTGATTGGATTTTACCACTAACAGATAAGAATGGATTATTATTAGATTCTGACACTTTACTAACCTGCACTTTGATTTCAGAAGCATTATCTGCAACAGGTTTTTTGTCATCTCTACCACAACTCGCCAAAAGTAAAGTGACAGATAACGTAAGGATTGTATATGTTTTTTTCATTTTAATGATTATTCTTTGGTTAAAAATTGTAAATAAGCTTTTGCGTAATTGAATTCGAAAATGGTTTGGTAATATTCTAGTTGTTTTTGAGCATATTGTGTTTCTGCCAATAATAAATCGGATGTTTTTTCAAGTCCTTCTTTAAATCTATTGCCTCTAATACGTAAGGATTCTTTTGATTGCTCCATTGCCAAGGCTGTTAAATTCAGTTTGTTTTTAGCATCTAGCAATGCTCGTTTTGCCTTGTTCAATTCTAAATTGCTCTGTGAAACATATTGATCATATTCCAGTTTAGATTTTTCAAATTCAGCCTTACTTTTTTGTGCTTTTCCAAAACGCTTAGAACCTTGAAAAATATCCCAACTTAATTGTGCTCCAAATAAGTACCCATTAGCATTACCTTGAAAAATTTGATCATCATAAAGTTCATAACTTCCAAAGGCATTCAATCTTGGTAAAAACGTCATCTTATCAGCTTTGTTCAATGATTCATAAGCATTGCTAGCCAGTTGCATTGCTTTGATGTCTGCACGGTTTTCCGAAACTTTTTCACTGGTTTCAACATTGATGGTGGTGACCGATAAGCTGTCACTTGGTTGATAGATGGCATAGGTTTTATCATTCATCAAAAATGACAAGTAATTTGACGCATTTTGTACATTGCTTTTTGCAGTCTGCAATTGGTTTTGAACTTCGATAACTCGCACTTCTACAATCAAAACATCTGCACGTTGCAGGTAGCCTTGCTTAAAACTATTGTCTGCCAATTTTTTATTTGCCAAAGCAGTTTGTAAAGCTTTTTCCAAAACTTCAACACCTTTATATGCCAATTGTAATTGCATGTATGCTTTTTCGACTTCCAGCTTTAAATATTCACTTGTTCTTTGCTGCTTCAAAGACATTGCTTCCATTTTTGACTTTGCCGCTTTGCGTTGGTAGATGCCATCGAAGTTGATTAATGGTTGTTGGATTTCGAACTTTGTGGCAAAGTTTTCAATTTGTGAAGGGTTGTTTAATAAAGTAGGATTGAAATCGTTTTGGGTTAAAATTTCTTGATTCAGTTTAGAACCAAAAGCCATTAACGGATTTGTAGTTGCAATACCTGTATGACTTGCTGTGATACTTGGTAGAAATACAGCATTGGTTTGTCTATAATCTGCTTTGGCAGCATTAAATTCTTCTTCAGAAACCCTTATAGAAGTATTATTTTCTGATACTTTGAATAAGGCTTCTGTTTTCGTTATTGGAATAGCTTGTTGGGCTGTGATAATTTTAGACCAAAGCAAAAATGATATAGTAAATAGATAAATTATCTTTTTCATTAATTATTAATTTGTGAGACAAAATTACGTTAGCTAATAACTAATGTCTGTAACATAGGTTACCATAGAGAAAAAGAAATCTGTTTTGATATGGATTAGATTCTAAAGAGGTAAAGCTTCAATGAATTTATTCTATCTTTTAGTAAGATATACTTTGAAGATTTGATTGCTAGCTATGCTTTGAGTGCCGTTGTTTCTAAAAAAAATATTTTCGCTGGAACTTTCAATACCTCCATAGATGTAACCAATTAAAGTTTTCCCCTTTGTAAAGGCATTTAAATCAACAATTTCATTTTCTAAGTAGATCGTCTCGTTAGATGCAGGAATAAATTCGGCACCAGAGCCTAAGAAAGCTGGCATTTTTATTCCCAAATCTTTTTCAATCATTAATCCATCAGGATTTCTAACTACCATACTTATTGTTTTAACAAATGGAACATCATCATCTTTAACGAGCTTTCCATTTTCATCGTAATGATATTGGCTTAGGCCACCAAAAAAAACCGTATTCATTTCTTTTGTTTCAGAATTATAAATTGGGACTTTTGCGCTATGATACTGACTTAAAAGTTGATTAAAGTCGTTATTCACTTGGTAACCAGTTTCGTTCACATCGACGGTATTTAGCCAAGGTATATTTGCATCGTATTGAAATACTCCACTAAACATTGTAAATCCTTTTGTGTCATCTGGAAAGATTTGTGGAACCATATTGTAGTCTCTTCTATGTAAATTTTGTTCATCTTTAATGGCAGAATATTCTTGAATTGATAGATTAGTACCATCATCAACTATTTTGAAGGTTCTAATTTCATTTGTGTACTCTTGAGTAAATCCAGGACCGTGATTTGGACCCATTGGATTATATCTTCCTTCAAAATATTGACCACCGCACAAATAAAAAGTATCGTTCAATAGACCTAGTTGACCTCCTGTTACCGCCAAATTATAATCTGCAATTTGTCTAAAATAGGATGTGATATTTGACTTGTTTATAATCGCATTTACTAACCCATCTATATCTATTGCGGTTAAATTTGGATAAGTAATATGATTTCTTTTTGTATCACTATATCCGTAACCTCCTATTACATATAGTGTATTGTTTCTTTGATGAAATTCTTGGTTTGTAGATTGCAGTTGTTCAAAAATAGTTGCTGGTAAAACGTCTAAATCTGCTTGCCAAGTTTTTTTAGTAACAGGATCTATTACAAAAGCTGAAGTATTATTTTCTTTTTTCAAGAATGCTTCAAAAGGTCTTCGTTTGTGTAAACCGTCTATTCTACCTCCTACAATTAGCCATTTACCATCAGTAGTTTTTCCTAATGAGTATGATTGAATTCCTGGTGCTTCATTTATTGAAAATGGCTCTACTTGTATCGTAAATTGCTCTTGAGCAGAATTATAGCCTACTAAAAAGAATAAAAAAAACAAAGATAGATAAATGTTGTATTTCATATTTTGCACCTTGATTTTACTAGAAATTTTTATTAAAACTAATTACATTGTTCGTGACTATCGTTTGTGATAGAATCAAATTCTTCTTGTGTCAAAAATTGAGGCTCGTAGGTACTGCCAGAATTTTCGATTGCAGATACAAAACTTCTTAAATGATTACGCGAACCACATTGTAGTCTTCCGAAAACAGATATTATTTCTGTATTGTTAGTGGCATTGATATTTGTTTCTAAATCTACAATATCTAAATCTTCAATAGTTGCACCTATTTGTAGTGCATTAGCTTGACTTATCGCTCCATCAATTACAAATTGATTATATAAATTTTGCATATCTTGATTTACGAATTCGCCAAAAGGTAAAATAGTATATTTAATATTATATTGAATTAACAAACCTTCGACTGAATCCATATGGGTCTGTTCACTATTTTTAATATTAGCAAATTGATTCACAGACCATAGATTGTCTAAATAAGCATAAGTGTCTCTAGCCAATTTTTCTTCTTCTAGCATAAACAGCGAAGCAGCTTTATCTGCTTCGGTTAATGTTTGGTTGGTTGTATCATCGTTAATATCGTCATTATTATCACTACATGCCGATAAAAAAGCGAGTGATATAGCTAATATTAGAACA
Organism: uncultured Wocania sp.; assembly: GCF_964021735.1. NCBI lineage: Bacteria > Pseudomonadati > Bacteroidota > Flavobacteriia > Flavobacteriales > Flavobacteriaceae > Wocania > uncultured Wocania sp. Next base: position 8,364 of record NZ_CAXIBN010000004.1, read on the forward strand.
GGAATTGCTCGGATAAATAGTGGCTTTCTCATCTTTTTTTATTTTAAATTAACACCATAAATTTCTGAAATAATAAGGTATAAGTCAGCTACATTTGTTACACAATTGAACAAAAAAAGAGAGCCAACAACTCTCTTTTTTCAAGATATTAATCAAATATCTTACTAACCAACCAAAAAACTAACAATCACATCAGTTAACTTTTCTAGTGCCTCCATGTCCACCAGCAACAACGATCATTATTTTTATACTTAAATAGATAAATTTGAAGAACTGGATGATAGGATTCATCATTTTAAATCTTTGATATTTTGATATTCTTTGTGTCATGATTTTTATATTTTTTATTCAGGAATCAGCCACCAAAAAGGTCGCATTTTAGCCTTGTAAATAAAGGCATAGTGTAAGGCCAATTTTAGCCAATGACCTGCTAAACCAATTTCTCCAAAAGTTTTTCCCAATTGTCTTCCTTGTGTTTTTGGATATTTTTCATAATCTGGAACTATTGGGTATGTCGTTATACTTACACCACTTCCTTTTGTCATTCCAAAACCAGCAGAGGCAATACAGGCTGCTCCCATATTTCCCATAGAACCTTTGTGATTTAAAGATTCTTTTCCATTTTTAATCGTATCAATAATGTTATCGGCTACCAATTTTGCGGTTATTCCGGAAGGCATTCCTGTTCTTGGTGGTGCAGGTGAAATATCTGTTCCGTTTTTACTTTTTCTTGGTTTAGAAATGGCATGAGGTGGCGCAAAAGCAATGCCTGGTGCAAAAATGTTTTTATAACTTGGGTTTTGATAGGTTTCTGGCCAATCTCTAACAGACCATTCTTCATACGGTTTAGGCGTATAATCTGCATCGACTATCATAAAACCTTTAAAGAGTTTTTCTGTAATGTCATTTTTATTTTTATCGTATGCCTTAAAACCGTGACCAGAAAATGATGGGATTAGCATTGCAAAATCATAGGTTTCGGTTTTATATTCACCTTCTAGATTTTCGTAATGAGCTACACCATCTTCAATTTTATTTACACCTGCTCCAAGAATCCACTTAATGTCTCTGTCTTCAAAAATCATCTCTACCATCTCGCTTGATTTCATGGTCATACTACCATAACTCAATAACATACCATCCATCCCAAAATCGCCTAATTTATGTTCGTTAGCAATCCATGTGACTTCAGCCATATCACGTACGTTATGACGGTGTAATTCCTTTTCCACATTTAAAATATACTCAAAAGCTGCGCCTTGGCAGGTAGATTTGGCATGACCTGTGCCAATTAAAATTTTAGCTTTTTTACCTTGTTTCATTTCTTGAATCAGGGCATTTAACCCATCCCACGCATGGTCTGCATGTGTATAGGTACATACTGAATAGGTTTTGTTTTTGCCAGGAATTAATCCTTCGGTTGCTTCAAAATTTAATCTAGGACCAGTCGCGTTAATCAAGTAGTCATAAGTTACCTTTTCTTGTTGTCCTTTGTTTTCTCCAGTAACATATTCTGCCAACACATAAGGCTTTTTTTCCGCTTTATCACCTTCAGGAAAAAATGAAATCGCTTTTGCTTGTTTATAACCTATGTTTTTCTTTTTATATAATGGTGCTAACGGGAACAGAATTTTTTCAGACTTCATTCTACCGATACCAACCCAAATATTGGATGGAATCCATTGGTAATTACTGTTAGGCGACACGACTAAAACTTCGTGTTCTTTAGATAGTTTTCTGCGCAAATGTGCTGCTGCAACATGACCAGATATACCTGCTCCTAAAATGACAATTTTAGACATTTTAAAATTTTCAATAAAGGTAATTTTCTTTTCAAAGCTTCACAGTAACTTTGGTTACACAAGTGGTTCAATTTGTCTTTTTTACATCTCGAAACAACCAAACCCCATATTAGCTTGGGTTAGTATAACACAACTTTTTTACTTAATTAATAACACCTTGTATCCTAACTTCTGACAAACCAATATTTTTCATCTTTTCTTTTCCATCAATCAACTCTTTTACCAAAATAACATCATTCTCTATAAGCTGATGCTTTTCCTTTTTACTTAAAGTCGTTAATGTTGTTACAGGGTACAAGTCTAAAGAGTCTATATTAGCTTTCAATCCATTATTTTTTGGGTAATCCCAACTTAACAATGTTAATCCAACACATTTTGCATAGTTAATGGCGTCTTCTGTAAAACGGGTATTTGTAACCAACCAGCCCTGTTTAAGATGTGTGTTATGTTTTGAATTTGAATTCCATACTTTTTGAATATCTAAAAATCGAGAATTAATATATAATGGTATTTTTACATTGCTCGTGGCTTTGGCATCAGAATGAAATTTACATTCAATAGCATATACATTTCCATCTTTTTCTGCCAATACGTCAATTTCGTGTGTGATGCACTCACCATTTAAAATAACGCTGACTTTGGTATTATATCCTTTTTCCTGTAATAAGGCACCAACCAACCTTTCAAACGGACAACCTGTTGGTCCTAAATCGAAAAGTGCACGTTTTAAACTATAGCGCGAAGCAGAAATCTTATTGTATTGTTTCAATAAGGAAAATGCTCTTTTATAGATTTCGTTTGAAGAAATGCCATCATAGATGTAGGGTTGCATTTTATCTGAGATAATTTTTACTTCATTTTTTAAAGTGCCACAGGATTGAAGTGATTGTTTTAATTTTTGAATGGAAAAAGGCTCGATTTCCTCAGTATTTTTCTTTACTAGTAGTTGCTTCTCTAACATGATTTGATAGTTTTAAAAACGTAATGTTTCGGTCATAACTCCAAAACGGACTATAGATAATTGTCGTTCAAAATAAATATTGTAATAATCTATTCCGTGATGTAATTGAACAAATAACCCAATGTCTTCTAAAAATTTTGGATGGTAATAAAAGGTAAGGCTTCCGTTAAATCTTTTTAAATCAAAAACATCCATATTATTAAAATTGTCCAACAATATTGTTACTTCAGCTTTTAGAGAAAAATTGGCTCTTTTATTTTCATGAGTCGATAATGGAAACTTAAACGCTGTAAATGTATTGTGCCACCTTAAACCGCTATACTGTCCTTTTAATTCTTGTAACATCCAACTTTTTGGGTGAATTTCAATAGAACTTTTGAAGGTTTTTATAGCTTTTATCTTGTTGCTATATTTCGTATTAAGAAAACCTAATTCAAAAAAGTTAGTGGCGAAATTTCCAGATTGCAGATTGATCGTACTGTCTTCATTATAAAAATTACCATCCTGTCCATTGGAATGGTGTGCTAATTTACCAAATAGAACCAAACAGTTAAGCTTATCTGTTTTATTGGCAACATAGTAAAAAGATATCTGTGGAATATAGCTTGGTGTACGAACAGGAAATGACTCTTCATTAAACATCCTGATAATTATTTGGGCTGTTAACACAGCCATTAACTTCGAGTCTTTTCGTTCTCTTACAACAAATGACGGATTGACATTGGCTTCAAACATTAGGGGTTCAATATTTCCAATATCAGTTGGAAAAGTGATATAACTATCGGTTTGATTAATTAAAGCTATTTTGTGCAAATCCAGATGTGGTATTGTGTCCTCATCTTTTTGAGAAAAAGCAAAATGGAACGTGAATAGGGTCAATATATAAATTACGTATCTCATTGAGTCCTTTCACCGAGCCACCATTTTGGCTTGACCTGAGTTTTAACCAATCCAAACTTTTTAATGGAATGTGTTTCAATATGAGCAATTAAATCTTCCACTGAATCGGTTACAAATAGTAGTTTCATGTCTTCTAGACTGATACTCTCATTTTCTGCCATTAATTGAATATGTTGACATAATTCTCTGTGATATTCCGAATCGAAAATAACTACAGGGAAATCTTGAATTACTTTGGTTTGAATTAACGTTAATGCCTCAAACAATTCATCTAAAGTGCCAATCCCTCCCGGCATGATTACAAAAGCATAAGAATACTTTACAAGAATTACTTTTCTTAAAAAGAAGTATGGAATATTAATCCATTTGTGTAAATAAGGATTTGGTTTTTGTTCAAAAGGTAAAATAATATTGCATCCAACCGAGTTTCTACCAGCTTCAAAGGCACCTTTATTGGCAGCTTCCATAATTCCTGGTCCACCACCTGTCATTACCGTAAATCCTATTTTTGCCAAAGCTGCTCCTATTTTTTCGGCATTTATATAATACTCTGAATCTTTTGTAAATCGAGCAGAACCAAATACTGTTACACAAGGCCCAATAAAATGCATTTTTCTAAAGGCTTTAATGAAATTAAAAAAGACTTTAAAAGCAAAGGATAATTCCTTAAATCGAGATAAAGGGCCACGTACAAATAAAGATTCGTCTTTAGATAATTTGATGTTTTTTACTAGTTCCATACCTCATGTGTTAAGTCGTTTTCTTGTAACTCCAAACTGCTAATCCATTCATAATTAATGCATAAAGAAGCGTTTTAGATAGTTGTGGAAGAATATCCATAAAACCAGAGCCTTTAAGCATTACCATTCGCATCACTTGAACAAAGTATTTTATTGGGTTAAATTCGGTAATGATTTGAGCCCATTTTGGCATACTTTCAATTGGTGTAAATAAGCCACTCATCAAAATAAAAATAACGATAAAAAACCAAGCAATGAACATAGCTTGTTGCTGTGTATCTGTGAAATTCGAAATGAATAAGCCAATCCCTAAAACCACAAAAATATAAATGGATGTATAGAAATACATAAGTGCTAAACTACCAACCATTGGAACATCAAAAATGATTTTTGAAATTATTAATCCTATGGTTAATAAACCCATTCCAATTACCCAAAATGGAAATAGCTTTCCTATTATGAACTGACTTTTTTTAATTGGTGTTACATTGATTTGCTCTAAAGTGCCTATTTCCTTTTCACGAACGATATTCATTCCTGAAAGAAACAACGTAATCATTGTAACTAATAAAACCAATATACCTGGAACCATAAAAGTTTTATAATTTAAGGTTTCGTTATACCAGAACAATGGAATTTTGTCGATGTTAGCAGACATTCTTTGACTGTCTGAAGCTTGCAACAAATCAATTTTTAAATGTTGATTAAACCCTTGAACTATCTGGGTTACATATACATTTTCAACACCAGCAGCAGCACCATCAATAGCATTGATGGTAACGCCTAAATTGATGTGTTTTTCTTTTTGTAAATCACGTTGAAAATAGCGTGGAATTTCTAAAACGACATCAACTTCTCCCTTCAGCATAGCAGAACTTGCTAATTCTTCCGAAGGAAAATCTGTTAAAACATCAAAATAGGTTGAGGCATTGAATTTTTCTATCAATGCTCTTGATGTTGACGTATGGTCATTGTCGACATAGGCAAATTTGATGTTCTTGACTTCAAAAGTGGCTGCATTCGATAGAATAACCAGTTGCAATAAAGGCAAAACAAAGATGATGGGAAGCATTCCCTTGTTTCTAAAGATTTGCTTAAACTCTTTTTGTATAATGTATAGGATTGTTTTCATTACTCCAACCTAATTTTATATTTCTTCACGCTCAATGCAATAAAAAACACGGCCATTCCTAATAAAATCAGAGTTTCTTTCCATATATATTGTAATCCTACACCTTTGAGCATTATCCCTTTAATTATAATGATGAACCATTTCGCAGGAATGATATTGCTAATTATTTGAAGTGGTACTGGCATACTCGAAATAGGAAAAATAAAACCAGACAACAATATCACTGGAAGCATTAATCCCATTAATGAAATCATCATTGCGGTTTGCTGTGTCGCAGAAATAGTCGAAATTAAAATCCCTAAAGCCAGAGCACTTATTATAAAAAGGATGCTTTCTAAAGCCAACAGAAATAGACTTCCCTGAACTGGCATTTTGAAAATGAAAATGCTTAACGCAACTATGACAACAGCGTTGATAATGGATAGGAAAATATATGGAAATACCTTGCCAACAATCACTTGAAATGGTTTTAGCGGTGAAACCAATAAAATTTCCATCGTGCCTAATTCTTTTTCCCGTGTTATGGAAATGGATGTCATCATTGCTGAAACCAACATTAAAATAATGGTCATTACACCAGGAACGAACATATAGACACTTTTTAATTCAGGGTTGTAAACCATGCGTGTTTGTGGTACTATCTGATATGTAATTGTAATGTCTTTGTTTAATTTTTTTTGATACTGCTGAAGTATAGCATTTACATAATTGCTTATTGTGTTTGCGGTATTTGGGTCTGTGGCATCCGTTATAATTTGAACGGTTGCTTTGTGCTCTTTTATTAATTTTTGGCTGAAATCTTTTTCAAAATTTAAAACTGCTTTTACCTGTCCTTTTTGAAAAACAGAAGCAATGTCTGCCTCACGAGTAACCATTTGTTTGATACTGAAATATTTTGAAGCAGAAATTTTATTGATGATTTCTGTTGTAGTCGCATCTTTTGAATGGTCTAATATGGCTATATCTACATTATTGATTTCATTGGTAATTGCAAAACCAAACAGCATAATTTGAGCAATTGGCATTCCGAAGAGTATAAACAACGAACGTCTATCTCTAAAGATGTGGTAGAATTCTTTTTTTATGAAGCCAATAAATCGTTTCATCCTCTTGCCAGTTTTAAAAACACATCATTCATATTGTTAGCCTTGAACTGTTCTTTTAGTTTTTTTGGTGTATCCAAAGCTTCAATTTTTCCATTAACCATAATAGAAACACGATCACAATATTCGGCTTCATCCATATAATGTGTGGTTACAAAAATGGTGGTGCCTTGATTGGCTGCTTTGTAAATCATTTCCCAAAACTGACGTCTGGTAATTGGGTCAACACCTCCAGTAGGTTCATCTAAAAAGACAATCTTTGGGTCGTGTAACAAGGCTACAGAAAAAGATATTTTTTGTTTCCACCCTAAAGGCAAAGAACCGACCAACTGTTTGGCTACTTTCTCCAGTCCTAATTCTTCAATTAACGCATCAGACTTCTCTTGTATTCTTTTTCTTGATAGTCCATAAATCCCTCCAAAAAATGTAATATTTTCTCTAACAGTTAGGTCATCATACAAAGCAAATTTTTGACTCATATAGCCAATATTTTTCTTGATGTTCTCTGCATTTGTAAACACATCAAAACCTGCAACAGTAGCATTTCCAGAGGTTGGATTAGAAATACCAATCAGCATTTTCATTGCTGTGGTTTTTCCTGCGCCATTTGCACCTAAAAAACCAAATATCTCGCCTTTTTCAACCTCGAAAGTAATCGCATTTACTGCTGTGAATTCGCCAAATGTTTTGGTTAATCCTTCTACTTGTATAACTTTGTTATTGCTCATTATTTTGCTAACTCCATAAAGGTGTCTTCAATGGTGGCATTCGTTTTTTCAATTTCGATGTTGGATAGATTTTCTGATTCTAAATACATCTTTAATTCCTTTGGATTAAAACCTTCTCTACTGTCTGTATAATGCACAAACTCTCCAAAAGGATATACGCTATGATTAAATTCATACGCATTTAAACTATTGATTAATTGATACATATTATTTGCGCGTACGTTATAAAGTTGCTTTGGAAAATGCTTAACAATAGCTTTAGGCGTATCAATTTCTAAAATTTTACCGTCTTGAATAAGTGCTATCCTATCACATAAAGCCGCCTCGTCCATATACGGTGTGGACACCAAAATAGTAATGTCCTTTTGTTGCAAACGTTTGAGCATTTCCCAAAATTCCTTTCTGGAAACTGGGTCAACTCCTGTTGTTGGTTCGTCCAAAAACAATACTTTGGGTTTATGAATCAGTGCACAGCATAACGCAAGTTTTTGCTTCATTCCACCAGAAAGCTTTCCTGCCCTACGGTCTTTAAATGGTGCTATCTGTACATAGATATCTTTTATTAACTCGTAGTTTTCTTCGATGGTTGTTCCAAAAATGGTTGCGAAAAAATTCAGGTTTTCTTCAACGGTTAAATCTTGATATAATGAAAATTTCCCAGGCATATAACCAACGCTGTTCCTAATCTTTTTATAATCTGAAACCACATCATAACCAGCAACGGTTGCAGTACCTTCATCTGCAAATAAAAGTGTTGTTAAAATCCTAAAAAGTGTGGTTTTGCCAGCACCATCTGGACCAATAAGTCCGAATAGCTCGCCCGGTTTTACTTCAAAGGAAATGTCCTGCAAGGCTTTTACATTTTTATAGGATTTTGATATGTTGGAAATAGAGATACTCATTACTTTATCAAAATAAAATTACTATCAGTTATAGCATTCACTTCGTGCTTAACATCTTTTGCAATCATTACATATTCTCCAGATTTTAATGTAACATCTCCAGATTTCTCTTTATAAATAGCTTTTCCAGAAACGCAAATTAAAATTGCCGGCACATTACTAACGTGTTCTTTTAATTGCTCTCCAGAAGCGATTTGCAATGATATCACCTTTCCTTCTTCAGCGTTAAGTAATAATTTTGTCTGTACATCTTTATCTTCGGTATGTAAATCTTTTAGATTCATTTTTGGATAATTATTTTTAGATTGATTAGTTATGCTTTCTGTGCTTTTACAGCCTGTTAATAATAGTATTCCGAGTAATACAATTAGATCTTTCATATGTGTTTATGTTTAATTATTTGTGTTTATCCATAGTTCTGCCGGCATTCCTATTTTTAGGCTGCCATCGTTAGCTACATCTACTTTTACAGCATATACCAATGCAACACGCTCTTCTTTGGTTTGAATGATTTTTGGTGTAAATTCTGCTTCTGAAGCTATCCAGCTAATTTTACCAACATAAGATTTCATCGCATCTGCATCATCAATTTTTACTGTAACTTCTTGTCCTATTTTTAAGCTTGCCAGTTGGTTTTCAATTATATACACGCGCAATTGCATCGTGCTTAAATCGGCAATTTTATAAAGGGGTTTTCCAAAAGACGTAATTTCGTCAGCCTCTGCGTATTTTGCCAAAACAGTTCCGCTAACTGGATTGATGATTTTACTTTTTTGGATTTGGTCCTCAATTAGTTTTAACTGAACATCGATACCTTTCAATTCGTTGACCACAGGTGCGTTTTGTATTTCTACATTTCTAATCTGGTTATTGAGGACATCGATTTCTCCTAGAACATCATCCAATTGTTTCTGCGTTCCTGCGCTGTCTTTTATAAGGTTTTCAGTTCGTGTTTTGTTAGTGTTGGCAGTTTTTAATTTGGCGTTCAGCACATTTATTTGAGACAATACGCCTTTAGATTTTGAACTAATAACCGCTTTAGAAACCTCTAATTGCTCACGTTTTAGTGACAATGGAATGGTGTCGATATAACCTATGAATTTGTCTTTTTCAATCGTATTGCCTTCATCAATATCAAACTGCATTAATTTCCCATTATTTTCGGCTGAAACTGTTATTTCTGTGGCTTCAAAATTTCCATAACCGTCAGCTTTTTCGTTTCCATTTCCACAGGACGTAAAACTTAAAATGTTGATGATTAATCCTAAAATTGTGCTGTATGTTTTCATGTGTTTATATTTATTATTTTTTTGGTCACATGCTGTTCGCTATTAATCTTTCCTTTGAGTAATAAAACTTTTAACATGCTCGTTTCATCTTAAAATAATTATTGTCCTTTAATTGTATTATAGTTCGCTTTAGCGAGTTGTAACTGTATTTTATGTTGTACCAAGGTGTTTTCATCTTCGTATAAATTTGTTAGTTCTGTAATGTAGGCTGATGATGTGATAACACCCCTTTTCAACTGCGAATCTGCTGATTTGAGAACTTCTTTTCGAAGCTTGATAATCTCTAAATCTGAAGTGATGAACGCTTCAATTTTTTCGATTTCCCTTTGTTGCTGATTTAGTTCTGTATTGGTGTTTAGTTTGAAGGTTTCGGCTTCAGTATCTATAATATCTTTATTGATTGCCAGTGATTCGCGCTGTTTTTTGTTGGAATTCCAGTCGAATACATTCCAGTTCAGTTTCAGGCCAACTATATAAAAGGGCTGGAAGGAATTGTCGAGCATATTCAAACCGGGATTTCCGTAACCACCAGTTGCAAACCCAAGCAATTTGGGTGCATTTTGTTTGGTTATCAAGGCTTCATTATTATCAATTTCTTCTTTTTTAAGTTGAAATAACTCCTGTTCTGGTCGGTTCAATTCAGTTCTTGATAGTGTCTCCACCATAGGATTTTCAAACGTAGTTGAAGTGCTTAACGTTTGACCGATTATGCTTGAAAGTGATTCAATGAGTACTGTTCTATTGTTCTCAACATTTATAAACTGTTGGTTGATTTTCAACAATTCGGCTTCCAGAACTTTATCAGATGATGGTAAAAGAACACCATATTTAATACCTGATTTTACTTCGCTCAATTTGGCTTGTAAATTTGCCTGCCTTGCTTTGAGTAATACATCTGTTTCCTGCGATAATAAAATAGAGAAATAGAGTTGGTTTATTTTCTGTTTTAGCTGATATAGGTTGACTTCAACCTGTTTTTGTTTGGTTTTGAGTTGTGCAGATTTTACATTTAAAGAAGCATCCGTTGCTCCACCATTATAAATAAGTTGATTGACAGATAGCGTTGCACGATATTGGTCTTTATTGAGCGGTTCTATAGTTGAATTGGGAATGGAAATTTCAATCACATCTGACTGATACGTGGCCTGTGCATCGAAACTTAACTGCGGTAATTTTGAGTTGGAAACAACTTGTTTGTCCAATTGATTTTGTGCTTCAAGCAATTGGGTTTGTTTCACCAATGGGTAATTGACAGTTGCCAATTCATAGCATTCCTGAAGTGTTATGGTTTGTTGTCCAAAGATTGGAAATGCAATAAATAAGGCTACTAAAATGATGATAAACCGTTTCATTTTATGAGGGTTTTATTGAATTGATAATAAAATTGGCGACTTCTGTTTTACGACTTTCTACAAATTCTTTATAGCTTTTTTCATCTTTATCTGAAAAAGCTTTTATCAATGGTTTTCCCAGAAAAGGAAAAATATTGAGCGCAAGGATATTAAAGAACAATTGATCTGCATCAATGGGTTCTATTAGTCCTTGATTGATTTCGTCTTTCACTTTTGCTTTAAATTTTTCGAGATTTGGAAACCCTGTATTCTGTTTAAGTTTTACAATGAAATTCTCATTTCTATTGAGCTCTTGGATAATGAAATTCGGTAGATAAGGATGCTTCATCATAAAAGTTGTATAATCTAAGGTGAAGTGTCTAATCTTATCTTCAACCGAGGAATCGTCATTCAAAATTGCATTTAATTGTGGTGCCAAAAGTGAAAATGCTTGTTTGAAAACAGCTTCAAAAAGAAGTTGTTTACTTCGATAATAATAATGAAGCATCGCTTTGTTGATATTGGCCTTATCAGCAATTTCCTGCATTCGTGCGCCATCCATTCCTTTAGATTGAAATACGCTTTTTGCCGCCTCCAATATCTGTTCTTCTGTGTTTTCGTCCTTCTTCTTTTTCATAATTAACTATAAGGTTTAACCAACTGGTTAACAAATTTACAAAAAATAATCGAATGCTTTTCAGTTCGATTATTTTGATACTATAATCTTTCTAATTTATTTGTTCATTCTGTTCTTAATCAGCTTAATAGATATTAATCCGACAATACCTCCAATTGCTGAAACCAATAAATTTATTGTTAATAGAAAACTATTAAAGTTTCCAAACTTCATAATTGACCAAGGGTCAAATCCTACCCGTCCAAAAGTTTTGATTAATAAGATACTTCCAAAAACACCAATGAGCGTGTTTCCTGTTAAACCAAAAGTGTATTTTTTCCTAAAATAACCAAACAGATTTGCTGTTAGAATACCTATAAAAATACTAATTAATGAAATTAATGTTCCTGTCATATTCTTGTGGTTTTTAATTAATGCTCGCCATAGCCTACATCATCCATTTTTCCTCTAAACACACGATATTGAACAAACATATATACACCCACTAAAACAGCTGCAATAGCAAACCAATAGACGCCAACTGAAAGTCCGTATTCATGCGCGGCAACATTATATAGTGTTAAGTCTGGATTTACACTATTTGTTGAAGGCAACACCTTTGGGAAAATGGATGCTACTGTTGATGTTAGCCCTCCAAATAAAAATAGAGATGAAAACAAAAAACCCATACCATGTTTTTTGAAAGTCTTTACTTTAAACAACCCAAACAACCCAGTAAAAGTGATTGCTGGAAAAATCCATAACCAAGGGGTCTTTAAAAAATTATGGAATGGTTGAGGATCAATAATGTGCCAAATTAAAAGAGAAATAACAACCAATACAAGTAATGCAATATTAAAATTGAAAACGACTCTTTTCAGCTTTTCGTTTAAATCTGAATTGGTTTTAAAAATTACCCAATTAGCTCCATGAATGGTTAAAGCTACTACACCAACAACTCCTAATAAAACTGTAAACCAATCTAAAATACCCAAATGCTCTGTCTGTGGACTAAAGGTTGGATTCCATAGTGGTAAAAAGAAATAATGAGGTTCGTGAGTTGAAACCCCGTTTGTAACCATTCCTAAATTGACTCCTCTTACTACGTTCCCTAATGCTACACCAAAAAAGAGTGCTAGTAAAAAACTTGAAATCCCAAAGGCCTTATCCCAGATAGTTTCCCACATTTTATTATGAACTTGACCTCTTAATTCTAAACCAATAGCTCTAAAAATAAGCAACCATAAAATGATAATCAATGGCAAATAAAAACCACTAAAAGACGATGCATATAAGGTAGGAAATGCAAAAAAGAGCACTCCACCCGACGCAATTAGCCAGACTTCGTTAGCATCCCAAAATGGGCCAATAGCATTGGTAATTGCTTTTTTATCCTTTTCGGTTTTTGCAAAAAATAAGTGAATGATTCCTGCTCCAAAATCATAACCATCCAAAATCACATAAATAGTTAACATGGCCATTAAAACGATATACCAAAATAATTCCATAGTTAGTTGAGTTTTGAAGTTTCTGGTCCTTTATTAATTATTTTTCCTGCAAGCATTAAAAATAATAGTCCTAATAAAATATAAAGACCAATAAAACCGAGTAATGTAAATAATGTATTTCCAGATGATACAGTTGGCGAGATACCATCTGCTGTTTTTAATAGATTATAAACCAACCAAGGCTGTCTGCCTAATTCGGCAGTGTACCAACCTGTAGTGTTGGCTATATATGGAAATGGTAGCATGAACATTAACGTCCATAAAATCCATTTCGATTTATATAGTTTTTTTCTAAATAATTGAACGGTTGCCAATAGCATTAAAGCAATAAAAATAGTACCTAAACCTACCATAATATGATAGGCATAATACAGACCAGGAATATTGGTTGGATAGATGCTCTCATCAAATTCGTTTAAACCTTTTATCTGTGCATCCCAACGTTGATAGGTTAAGAAACTCAATACGTTTGGCACTGCTATTTTATTGTCCAATTTTTTATTTTCAGTATCAGGCTGACCAATTAAGATAATTTCTGAACCTGCATCTTCGGTTTCAAAGATACCTTCCATTGCGGCAAAGGTTACGGGTTGATGTTTCACCACATTTTTAGCAGCCCAATCTCCAGTAGGAAAAGCAACTAAAATACTTGAAATCAATCCGAAAATAACACCAGTTTTAACAAAAAGTTTCCCGAACTCACTATGTTTGTTATTCAATAAATAGAAGGCTCCAACTGCTGCAACCACAAAGGAAGACGTAATTATAGAACCCATTTGATTATGTAAAAATGATGGCAATAACCAAGGGTTAGAGAATAGTGCTCCAAAATTATTGAGCACGAACTTTCCGTTTTCTAAAATCTCATAGCCCACTGGATATTGCATCCAAGAATGGGTGGCTATTATTAAATAACCACTTGCCCAAGACCCTAAAAACACCAAAAATCCAGTTAGGAAATGTAATTTTTCCCCAAGTAATTTCTCTCCAAATAAAAAGAGTCCTAAAAAGGACGATTCTAAAAAGAAGGAAAACATACCTTCCATTGCAAGGGTTTGACCAATAATACCTCCTGTAAGTTCAGAAAACTTTGCCCAATTAGTTCCAAATTGGAATTCCATTGGGATTCCAGTAACGACTCCCATGGCGAAATTGAGTGCAAAAATCTTCATCCAGAATTTTGCTGCATCATTGTATTTATCAATTTTTGTTCTGAGGAATTTCCACTTAAAATAAACAATCATTAAAGATAGTCCCATGGTTAATTGCGGAAATAAGTAATGGAAAGTGATAGTAAACGCAAATTGCATTCTATCATAAAAGAGCATATCTTCCATATGAGGTAGCGTATTTTATTTGAACAAAAATAATAAAGTAACTTTGTCTTTTATGTTACTAAGGTTACTTAAACAGATGAAATTTCAACAATTACTCTTCTTTGCCTTACTCCCATCAAGCAGAAATTAGTAAACAAAAATTTGTATGATAAATTAGAAAATTTCAGAAATTCAGAAACCTATCTATAGTTTTTAAGCTTGTTGAATAGACTAGATTAATTAATAAGCCCTTTAACTGAAAAATCTAACCCTTGTAGACTAAAGTATAATGTTGAACAAATATCCTGAAATGATGATACAAAGTGTAACGACAGTAAAAAAGATTGCGATGAGTTTTAAAGTCATTACTTTTTTTAAGAGCATAGCTTCTGGTAATGACAAACCAACAACTCCCATCATAAAGGCGATTGCAGTTCCTAACGGAATTCCCTTAGCAACCAATACCTGAACTACAGGAAGTATGCCTGATGCGTTTGAATACATTGGTAAAGCTAAAATCGTAGCAATAGGAACAGCAAAAAAGTTATCCTTATCCATATATTTTTCAAAAAACTTTTCAGGAATATATCCGTGCATCAGTCCGCCAATTGCAATTCCGATAATTACATAAGGTATGATGCCTTTAAGTATCTTCATTACTTCTGCCCAAATGATTGGTAAGCGTTGTTTAAAGGTTTGTTTTTCTGCTTGAAAGATGTCTTGATCTCTTTGAGCATTTTCTAAAACTTCTTTTACCCAAGGTGTTAAATAGGATTCTAATTTTAATTTTTGAAGTATTAAACCAGAAATAGTTCCTAACAAAACACCACTTATTACATAAATTATGGTTGTTTTTAACCCGAATAGACCAACAAAAAGTCCGATAGCCACTTCATTAACCAAAGGCGAAGTAATTAAAAATGAAAAGGTGACACCTAATGGAATACCACCTCTTACAAAACCAATAAATAAAGGCACTGAAGAACAAGAGCAAAATGGGGTTACCACACCAAAAAGACTTGCCATTAGGTATTCTAATCCGTATAATTTATGTCGCGACAGGTAGTTTTTAACCTTGTCAATTGGAAAGTAGCTGTTGACGATTCCCATAAAAAAGATGACGACAAAAAGAAGTATTAAAATCTTTGTGGTATCATAGATAAAGAAATTTAAGGCTTCTGCAAGATGTTGTCCTTGTTTCATATTCAAGACATCATAAACCAACCAATCTGCTATATTTTGTATCCAATCAAACATTTTCAATCGTGCTAATAGTACCTGAAATTGAACAAGACAATTTTATAGTATTATAGATAGTGCCAAACTTTTCGATATTCTTTTTAAGTAAACCAGAATTCAATTTTTCATCGTTGCTGAAAATTGTGAGGTTGTAAATGATATTTTCCATTCTTGGTGGATTTTCAAGACGTGTTGCATTTACTTCAATAGTGGCTTTTGTATAGATAAATTTCATCATACCTGAAAACCGTTCCACATTTTTCAATATGCAGGAAGCAAAAGAACCCAAGAATAATTCGACAGGATTTGGCAAGATTTCGGCAGTTTTTGAAGTTGTGCCAAAATCTATATTCGATTGTTTTATGTGAACCACCCCATCTTGATTTGAAATGGATGAAGCCTTGATATTATAATTCATAGTATATTTTTGAATTAATTTAAAAGAGCCAAAACCTCATCTTTTGAAGGTACTCTACCTTTTATTGTAATCACATCATCTATTACCAAAGCTGGTGTGATTATTACATTAAATTTCATAATTTCCATTATGTCTTCAACTTTTTCAATTGTTGCATCAATGTTGTTTGCAGAAACAACATCTTTAACTACACCAGTCATTGATTGGCATTTTGGACAACCTGTCCCTAAAATTTTAATTACTTTAGTCATCATATTTATATTTGTTTATCGCCAATAGACGATAGGGTTGTTAAAAAAATATCAATCAAAAAATTGTTCGAATAAAGCTTTTGCTATGTTCCAGTTTTCTTTATTAATACAGTACTTTATTTTTGGAGGTTTTAATTCTCCTTGAATTAAACCGGCATTTTTTAGTTCCTTTAAATGCTGTGACACCGTGGATTGGGAAATCGGTAATATGTCAACCAAATCTCCAGTAAAGCAGCACGATTGATTTTCCAAGTATTTCAAAATAGCAATACGAGTAGGATGTCCTAACGCCTTAGCAAATTTTGCCAATGCTTCGGTATCTTCCTTATATTCTATATGCTCTAAACTTCTATTCATATTTCTTATCGCAAATTTACGATAGATATTTTCAATGCTATGTGACCAAAGTCACTTTTCTTCTAAATAATGCTCATTACTTTTGTAGCGTGAAGTTGATAACTGCTTTTATACTATCCCTTTTGCTCTTAAGTAGCAGTTTGCGGGTATCATTTATATATGAATGGTATATGCTGGATGTGGACAGCTTTATAGAACAACTTTGTGAAAATAAGGACAAGCCCGAAATGCAATGCGATGGTAAGTGCTACCTCACAAAGATAACCAACGATACTTCCAATGAAGATTCCAATAAAACCCCCGAAATCAAATGGGAAGCACAGGTGTACTGCACTATAGACAGTTCCACACCGGATGTCCCTCTTACTATTCCTCACAATAAAAATCGGTTTTGCTATATTTTGCTCCATAACGAAACCGTTGTTTCTTCTATTTTCCATCCGCCTCGGTATTCATAGTTTTTTAGGTTTTTAAGCTATTGCGGGTTCTTGTCTTACAAGTTCCCAGCATCGCTATAGTAAAGAATTATAAATAAATACTTATGAAAATAAAACATATAGTGCTATTAAGCACCCTAATGCCTATGTCTCTATTTGCGCAAAAGACCGAAAAAAGAGCGCAAGATACTACCTCCACTAAGGCGATAGAATTAAACACCGTTATTGTTACTGGAAAAGGAAAGACAGACCCAGTGCTTACGACGGTAAAAACAGAACTGACAAAAAAAGTGGTACAACCGAAAAATGTAGCCGATCTATTTAACGACATCAACGGTTTTTCACTAATAAAACGTGGTAATTATGCCATTGACCCCTCATTTAGAGCTTCTCAATATGAACAACTGAATATTCAATTCGACGGTGGCACTAAGGCAATGCACGCTTGTCCCAATCGAATGGATCCCATCACAACACACGTGGTGCCAGAAGATATTGAGCGTATCGAAGTCATAAAAGGACCGTACACGGTACGTTATGGTGCAACATTTGGTGGTATTGTGAACCTTGTGACCGAAAAACCCCAGCAGCTCGGTAATGGTTTACATGGAAGTGTGAGCAGTGGTTATGAAACCAACGGAAACGCACTGGTTACATCCTTGAAATTATACCAAATTACAGACACCTACGATATCACAGCAAATGGTGGTTATCGCGATTTTGGCAATTATAAGGATGGTGAAGGTACTGAAATTCCTTCAGCATTTAGAAGCTTAGATTACGGCTTACGATTGGGATACAACGTGAGTGATAACCAAAGAGTGCAGGCGCATTGGCGACAGTCCTTTGGACGTGATGTGCTTCACGCAGGTTTGCCTATGGATACCGAAGAGGACAATAGTTCTATACTTTCTTTGGATTATAAATTATCAAATATTAGTGATTTTGTAGAAGAAATAAATGCCAAAGCGTACTATTCTTATGTTGACCATATTATGTCCAATAACAGACGACCTTCTTTTATGATGACGGAAGCACTATCTATTATCGATGCTACAACCACTGGCGGAAAGGTAGAGTTAAAAATGAAACCTACTGAAAAGTGGATTCTTTATGGCGGTTTAGATGCATTGCTTATTGCTAGAGATGGTAGCAGAACGCGATTAGTTAAAAGAAATGCAATGGGAAATCTATTACCAGAACCAATTACTTTTCAGGATAAAATTTGGCAAGATTCTTATGTAAATGATTTTGGATTGTTTGTCGAGAACAAATATGCTTTTTCAGATAAAACATTACTAACTGCTGGATTGCGTTATGATTTGGTGATTTCGGAAACACAAGATCCGGAAAGCGATTTTCAAGAACTGTATCCTAATCTCGAACAGCGTGACGAGCATAATGTTTCAGCAACAGTTTCAATGAAACATAAAATTTCAAAAAAAAACAATATCGAAATTGCGTATGGTCGTGGTGTGCGATCTGCAAATATGATTGAACGTTACATCAATCATTTTACGGTAGGTCAGGACCCATTTGAATATGTTGGAAACCCCAATCTTGACGCCGAAGTAAACAACCAATTTGAAATAGGTTTTAAGGGAACTAAAAATTTCAACACAACGCAATTGAAATATAGCCTCTCTGGATATTATTCAATCTATGAAAATTATATTGTCCCAGTGGTGGACCCCACGTTGGAAAGAAAGTTTATGCCAAATGCCGAACCACAGGAAGTAAAGCGGTTTATCAACATAGACAATGCATATAAAACTGGTTTTGAAGCCAATGCAGCAGTACAATTTGCAGACTATTTCAATTTCAATATTGCTACGGCTTATGTATACACACGTAATAAAGACTTGGACGAGAGTTTACCTTTAACGCCACCACTTACTACACGATTGGGATTAGGTTATGAGCGCAAGAAGTTCTGGGCACAGCTGGATTATACCATCACATCTAGGCAAGATGAGATTTCAAGCAGTTTCAGGGAACAAGAAACGGCTGGTTATGAAACATTAGACGTACGTTTCGGTTTAAGGTCAGTGAAAGAGTTGAACATTGGTCTTGCTGTTCTAAACGTATTTGATGAAACGTATAATAATCACTTGAATTTCTCTTTTGTGAATCAAGCTGACTTTACAAGAGTACCTATTAATGACCCAGGAAGGAATTTTTCAATTTTTGTTCAGTACGGATTTTAATTTAGGAAAGCCCTTTTGAAAATATCAGAAGGGCTTTAAAAGTCTATTGAATGTAATCATTCTACATAGTTGAGTGATTATATAGAAGATTTAAGAGGAATCTTAATTTTCACTAAAACATCTGGCCAAAGTTTAGAAACTCCATCAGTGCCCTTATGAAGATCATAGCATTCTTTATTAAGTGCTTTTACCGCTTCTACCCCATTCCATTTTGATAAATCGAGTGATGAATTTATGGTTAATGTATCATTTTTAGCTACATAAGAATAGTTTACATTTTCTGATATATTATTCATTGTAAGACTCAAAGTACCTTGTTCATTGTAGGCACTTGTTATTTTGCCTTTAATTGTGTTTGTATGAAATGTATTAAAAAAAATATCACGTAATTTTTTATCTCGTATTTCTGAATTAGAATTAACAGATTGCGTGTTGATTGAGATTTCTCCATTTTTCATTAATTCTTCAACTGATTTAGCGTTTTTGCTAACTGTAAGCGTGTAATCTTCAAAAATTCCACTAACGCCAACACGTTCTGTAAATTTAAAAGCAGTCCAATGAACATAAACGCCAGAAGTGTCTATTTTGTAAATTTGCACTTCTTTCGTTTTTCCTTCTTTTGGAATAACATCTGTTTTACCTTTGTCTTCATTCTTACAAGAGACTGTGGTTGCAAGTGCTAGTACAATTACTATAATTTTTTTCATTTTCATTTTGTTTGTTTTTGAACTTTGTTTGAGTTGTTCTTTTTTGCTTTTTTTGCCTTCAAAAAGTCGGAATAGAAACAATGCGTAAGAGGTTTATTTTCAAATTGTTTTATATTCATAATTTAAATAAAAGTAAAAAAGGTTACAGCTAATTGCTGTAACCTTTGATACATAAACTTGAATTTAAATTTAATCCATCACAAATTTAAATCCAGCAGTAATGATACTTGAGCTAAACGTGGTATCTCTATCGTACTGATAGAATTTAAGGTCTATACTTTTTAAACCTAATTTCCATATATGTGCTTTCGCGAAAATGTCTGTATAAGAAACCCCAAAGCCAAATTGATTTGCTGAGTATTCAGAAAGATCATAATCTGAAGTGTAAAACTCATCTGTTGACAAAGCACCTTCATAAGGCCTAAAGTAATCTGCTGCGGTTTGATTATAGAATCGGTACGATGGATAGAGCGTAAACTTATCCGTAATTTTTATTGGGATTTCAATACTTGCCGTATGAGAATTGATTCCCCAATTATCAAAGTAATAGCGATAAAAAGTTCGTACATTAAAAGTCTCATTTAGAAACCAATTAAGGCGACCACCTGCCACAACTTTAAATCTAGAGTCTGGTAAACGTTCTATGGCATCTGCCAATTGAAAATTCTCAATAAAGGAATCTGCAACGTCTCCAAAATACACACGCTGAAATGGGGTAGATAATAAACCATTTTGTTGTACAAAATCTAATGCCAAAGAACCTTGCACATTTTTATGTAGTATTTGTGAAAAACCAAACCCTAACGAATAAGAATTACGGTCTTCATCTACAAATTCTGTAAATATTGGATTGTAGTTTGCATTTCCCGCAATGGTATTTTGAGTAAACAAACGATTGTTCAATCCGTCTCCACCTTCTCCAAAGGGTCTTAATTCAGTTGGATAAATTGCATTCCAAGTGTCTATATATACATTTCCGCTTACGCTTACTTCTGTGTTCTTTTCATTAAAGAGTTTCGTATAACTGCCTCCAAAGCCTACAGAAAAATAGTCATACTCACTAGATATAGATAATTTGGCAGACCAAATATCATTTCGGTCATCAGAACTGTGGCTGTAACTTCCTGTTAAATTTGCCCAAAGGTCACTACTCGATGCTCCGGAAGATGCTTGAAATGGGTCTGCATTTTCGGTATCAAAAGGGCCTACATTACTAGATGATGCAGATGTGTATGCGGAAACTCCTGCATCTATTGTCAGTACGTCATCGTCATTTAACGGTATCGAAACCACAAATGTACCTGTCACATCTGTTAACTCTTCTGTACCTATACCACCGCTTACCGCAGCATTATCCCCATCTTGGGAATAGTAACTTGTTAGAAAATCTACTTCTGTAGTTTCTAATACACGCTTTTTATAGACCTTAGTTGAGTCTTGGGCTGTTTGCGAGTACGTTTTCGCAAAAGCGAATACACATACTACTAAAATTAATTTTTTCAAATCTCTCATTGTATTAGTTACAGCCGCAGCCTCCACCAGTTTTTCCTCCATTTGCTCCTACAGCAGCTTCACGATATGAATGCGCGGTGGTAACATTTCGGTCACATTTTTTTTCTGAAAGCGCCATATCTGGGTCATTAATGTTTACTTTCTCATATTCCTTAACCACAACACAACTGCTAAAAAAGCACGTAACCATTGCGAGAACAACTATTTTCTTTATCATAGTTTATCGATTTTTATATTCTCTGATTTTGCAATATTTCCTTTATCATCGATGATGATGCATTCTATTTTTGGTAATTGGTTTATACGGTCTAAACCAGCTTCTTTTCCCATAACAAAAACTGAAGTAGCAAGTGCATCTGCAAGTTCTGCTTTTGGTGCAAATACGGTAACGCTTATGATTCCGGTAGAGGGATATCCTGTTCTTGGATCAATAATATGTGTGTATCTTTTACCATTGAAGTTCACGTACTTTTCGTAATTACCAGAAGTCACTACGGCTCCATTAGTAATAGGAAGCAATGCAAAAACTTTATTCTTATCCATTGGGTTAGTAATGGCTACTTTCCAATCATCATCATTGGGTTGTTTTCCCCAAGTATTCATATCGCCAGAGGCGTTTATAATTCCTGAAGCTACACCCTCTGAAATCAATAAATCTTTAGCTTTATCGGCTGCATAGCCTTTTCCTATGGCTCCAAATCCTATTTTCATTCCTTCTAGTTTTAAAAAAACCGTACTATTTTCTTTGTCTAGAATAATATTGTGATATCCCACTTTTGATACTGAAGCTACAATTTCATCTTCTGAAGGCATAACGGTCATACTACCGTCAAACTTCCAAATTCTATCCATTGAAGCATAGCTAATATCAAAAGCACCGTCTGTTAATTTTGAAATTCCAATAGCTCTTTCAATTAAATCAAAAAGTTCTTTGTCAACTTTCACAGGTGCAATTCCAGCATTTCTATTAATTTCTGATGTTTGAGAATTAACATCCCAAGATGAAATCAATTTTTCAATTCTTGAAATTTCTGCAACTGCTGTATCAATATATTTGTTTGCCTGTATAGAATCGTCTGCTACAACGGTAATATCAAACCGACTACCCATTAGTTTGAGCGTTCTCTTATAAGGTTCTTGTGCCGAACATACTATTACAAATAGTATTAGGACCGAAGTAATTAATGTTTTCAAATTATTTGATAAATGCATTTAACTCTTTAATGTAATTTTCTGGTGTTGTTTTTTTGTAACTAGTTTCACCCAATACAACACCCTCCGAATCAAGTACTACCACAAATGGAAAGTAGCCCTGTTTATTATATTTTTCAGCAAGGGCTGCGTTTGCTGTAGTTTGCGCTTCAGATAGTGCATTGCCCTTTTTTCTCGGAAAATCTGCCTTCAACATCACATAATGTTCTACTGCATACTTTATAAAGGTTTCTGTACTCCAAACCTCTTTATCTAGTTTTATGCAGGGCGCACACCAGTCTGATCCTTGAAACACAAGAATAATGGGCTTATCTTGTTTTAATGCTATTTCTTTTGCTTTCGAAAAATCTGTCTGCCACTCTTGGGAGGTTATTGTACTCACGGTTACTATCATAAATACAATTACTGTTATTATTTTATTCATTTTGTTATTTGTGTTTTCAACGTCATAGTTTAGATAATACATACCAATATTCACTAACGTTGTAAAAGTTTCTTTGTTATTAATAATAATTCAATATTCGTTTTACTTTTTTTATATTTTCTTGTTTCCCTTGTTCTAATACCTTTCTTCCGTAATCGGATCGAAAATGGTCCTTTTTTAAAAAATCTAAGTTGAAATCGTGCCATTGCTTATCGGTTAGATACATGTCAAGATTAGTTTCCAATTCTCGACGAAGCAGCAACTTCCTATAATAGAAATTTGGCGTACTAATATGAAAAACGTCAGCATCGCAAAGTATTTCTGCAAGTTCGGTTGTTGGGTGCTGTGGCATTTTAGTTGCCTCTATGTAATCAGATATTTGTTCTATGAGCCTTTTATCCATATTAAGATCTGATAGAAATTTTATAGCAATACGCTTACTTTCATCTTCATGCCCTTCGTAAGTTACTGAAAAACCTGTGTCATGGAACCAAGCGGCTATAATTAATATATCTGTGTCTTCTTGAGTAATATCCATTGCTGCACACAAATATTTTACATTTTGTACGACTTCTTTGGTATGCTCAAGATTGTGAAAAGGCAACTCTTTGCATTTTGAAACTGATAATACTTGAGTACAATATTTTTCTACTTCTTCAATCATGTTATGCAATACTTACGTTAAACAAATGCCCTATAAATGCTGTTATACCCATTGCTAACGTTCCCCATAATGTGATACGTAATATGGCTTTTATCGGTCTTGCACCACCAGTTCTCGCAGAGAGCATGCCCAGAAAAGCTAAAAAAATAATAGCAAATGCATACTGTATATATTCCATACTTTCAATAGGGGCAACTAGAGCAACGATTACAGGTAAAAACCCACCGACAGTAAATGACACACCTGAAGACAATGCAGCCTGCAATGGTCTGGCCTCAGTCAATTCATGTATTCCAAGCTCATCTCTGGCATGGGCTTCCAATGCATTGTGAGCTGTTAACTGCTTGGCTACCTCTAATGCGGTTTCTTTAGTAAGTCCACGTTCCTCATAAATTTTTGCTAGTTCAAGAAGCTCTTGCTTTGGCATATCAATGAGTTCTTGCTTTTCACGAGCAAGGTCAGATTTTTCAATATCGGTCTGTGAACTAACAGAAACATATTCTCCTGCCGCCATTGATAATGCTCCAGCAACCAGACCGGCGAATCCTGCCAATAATATTGATTCACGCGTACTACTTGCCGCCGCCACTCCAATTATAATACTGGCGGTTGATAGAATACCATCATTAGCACCTAGAACTCCTGCCCTAAGCCAGCCACTACGATTAATGTAGTGTTTTTCTGTTACTTGATTTTCCATAATTATTCCCCTAACAGATTAAACGTTCCTTTTGTAAGAAACTGAGTATCGTCGTTAAAATTCGATTTACTTTTAATAATAGAATACCCATTATAACTTTCTTTTAATTCTACCTCTTGTTGACTGAAATAATAGGTATCCCCATCTTTATTATCTAAAACAAGTACATAGTTTTTATTATCCACTTCAATAACGGCTGTACTAGGTAATGCCTTCTCCAATAGGGAATCTGTAATTATATGTGCCTCAACAAACATCCCTGTTAGGAAATGATTACTAGACTTATCTACTAGGTGTCCGTGTACCTTTATAGTTCTATTCGCTTCGATGGATGTACCTACGAGATGGACTTCTGCTTTATAAGTTTCGCCCGAAGCTTCAGGTATTTTAAAATCGATGAGCTGCCCTTTTTTTATTTTCATTATGTCCTTCTCAAAAACCGAGAGTTCTAAATGGATATGGTCGTTATCGATGATTTCCAAAATTGCGCTTGCTGGCGACACGTAAGTACCTTTAGACACATTTACTTTTGTAATACTCCCTGAGATAGGTGCATAAATACTCACCACAGAACTAATTTTACCTTCACGAACACTAGAGGGTGAAATGTTAAGCATCCTTAATTGTTTTTCTAAACCTGTGTGTCTGGCAACCGCCGTTTTGTACTCACTTTCTGCTTTTAAGAAACTTTTTTGAGACGTTATGTTCTCGGCTTTCATAATAGCCTGCCTATCATATTCTGCCTTTAGATAAGTAAGTTGTTCGCTTATTTCCATATACTGTTGTTGTATGGTTACAAATTCAGGGTTTTCAATCGTAACAAGTAATTGACCTTTACTAACTTTATCACCTATAAGCAATGGTGTTGTTTTAATATATCCACCCATTGTTGCATTTACTACTGCTCTGTTTTCTGGTGGAACATCTATCATCCCGTTAACTGAAACTACAGTTGGGAAAGCCTTTTCTTTAAATGAGCCCAAAGTCATTTTGCTCTGTTCAAATTGTGCCTGATTTACTTGAATGCGGTCATCCATCATCATCATATCTTTCGAACCATCCACCTCAGTTGTCTGACTATTTTTATTACCACATCCAAATAAAGCAAAGGCAATACTGAATAGTGCTATTATATATAAGTTACGTTTCATAATTATGTGTTATAAGGTTAGATAATTAATGGCAATGCTGATTTGATTGAATTCGTTGAGTTTGTCCAAATAACTCAATTTTATCTCATAAGCACTTTCTAAACTTTGAATGTATTGATAAAAATCAATTTCTCCATTTCTAAAGCTGCCATTAGCTGTTTTTAAAATTTCTTCTGAAAGTTTTCCACCTTCATTTTCATAATAATTCAATGCCTCTTGAAGCTGCACTAACTGAACTTTCAGTGCATTCAATTTTGCATTTAACTGAATTTCATATTCATTAGATTCAGCTATTACAATATCTTCTGCAATTTTTGAAGCCTTTATCCTAGAAGACTGTCCTCCGAAGAGTAATGGTATTTTAACACCCAATTGATACCCATAAAGATTTCCATCTAATTGTGAATTTGTTCCTTGAAAATAATTGAAGCTTATATCGGGAAGTAGTTTTTGTTTTTCGAAACGCCGTTCTGCTTGTAGTAGTGATACTTTATTTTGATGGTATTCCAACTCTGGGCTTTCACCAACAGTCAATACATTCAAGGTCACTTTTAGTTTAGGTTTATTTGCAATGACAACCTCTTCATCTACCTGAATTAATTGCAATAAAACGTTGTAGGCCAGCACAACTTCTTTCTGTGCTTCTGTGTATTTGAGATTGATTTGTTTTTGCTTGGATGCTGCGGTGATTTTCTCAAGATAATTAGTTGCCCCCAATTTAAAACGCCTTGCGGCTACTTGATAAAAGTTAGTATACAAACTGTCTAGCTTTTTATAAATCTGCTCTTTTTCCCTAGCAATTTGATATTTAAAATAAGCAGCGGTTACTTTTCTTTCAATTCCTTTTTTCTGGATATCATAGGTGCTCAATGCAACTCCAAAACGTGCTTTATTTACTTTCCTTTCAGAAAAATATACGGTTGGAAATTTAAAATCTTGCTGAATGCCGAAGACTCTTAGAGGTTCATTATTCATCGCCAAATTGTTTTCATCAAATTCATAGTATAATTGTGTTTTATCAAAACTGAAGGCACTATTAATCAAAGCATCAGATTGCTCCACTTGTAATTCAGTAGCTTTTAATCCCATGTTATTTTCAATAGCAAGAGAAATTAAATCATTTAAGTCCATACTAGAATTTTGTTGGCTAAAAACACTAAATGAAGAAAACACTAAAAGCAGCCCTAATATTTTTTTAGGGCTTATTCGTCCTCTTATTCTTTTTGTATTATACGGACGGTTAAAAAGAGCATATAAGACTGGTAAGACCACAAGCGTAAGTAAAGTAGCTGTCACCAGACCGCCTATGACCACCGTGGCTAACGGACGTTGCACTTCGGCACCAGCGTTTGTGGAAATTGCCATTGGCAAGAACCCTAATGCTGCTGCAGATGCGGTAAGCAGTACTGCTCGCAATCTATCTTTTGTTCCTTGCTTAATAAGCTCATTAATATTATTAAAACGACCTTCTTTTTTTAGTTCCTTGAAATGCTCGATTAATACGATTCCATTTAATACTGCAATACCAAATAGTGCTATGAATCCAACACCTGCCGATATACTAAATGGCAAATTACGTAGCCATAACAATAGAACTCCACCAACTGCAGCAAGCGGTATTGCAGAATAAATCATTAAGGCCTCCTTGACCGACTTAAAAGCAAAATATAACAGTACAAATATTAAAATGAGCGCAATAGGTACTGCAACCATCAATCGAGATTTTGCACTCTGTAAGTTTTCAAACTGTCCTCCGTAGGTAATAGAATATCCTACTGGTAATTTTATATTATCATTTATCAAGTGTTGCACATCATCCACAACCGATTGTAGATCGCGATTACGAACATTAATACCTACGACAATTCTTCGCCTCGTATCGTCACGAGAAATTTTGGCTGCACCTTTTTTATAGCTTATTTCTGCCAATTCACTTAATGGAATTTTTCCGCCAGAAGGTAAATCGACATAAAGGTTTTTAAGATTATCAATATCTTGGCGCTTTTGCTTATCTAACCTCACAACTAAATCAAATCTCTTTTCGCCTTCAAAAACACTTCCTGCAGATTGCCCTGCAAAGCCCATTGATACCATATCATTCAAATCTTGAATATTTAGTCCATATCTGGCAACTTTTGTTCGATTGTATTGTACACTCATTTCTGGTAAGCCCGCAATTTTTTCTACTGAAATATCTGCTGCTCCATGCACATTTTCAATTAATGCACTAATCTCACTTCCTTTTTTAGCAAGTATATCTAAATCATCGCCAAAAATCTTTATTGCAATATCAGCGCGCACACCTGTTATTAATTCATTAAATCGCATCTCAATAGGTTGTGTAAACTCTACTTCCATTCCAGGTATTACCGCAAGAGCCTTCTTGAACTTATCGGCCAGTTCATCTTTGGATGAGGCAGAAGTCCATTCACTTTTCGGATTCAAAACAATGATAACATCACTTTCTTCCATAGACATTGGGTCAGTAGGAACTTCGGCAGCACCAATACGAGTGACCACTTGTTTTACTTCTGGAAATTCTTTCAAAAGTATTTTCTCAATTTCCGTAGTTATCTCTACAGTGTTGCTTAAAGAAGTTCCAGTTTTTAACACAGGTTGAATCACAAAATCACCTTCATCTAAAGTTGGCACAAACTCGCCACCCATAGCAGTGTATAGATAGATTGAAATAGCCAATAGAACCGAAGCAATGATGAGCACTAATCTTTTGCTTTGTAATGCCCAATGAATAACAGGCTCGTACATTTTATTAAGCCATTTCATGAGTCGTACAGAAATATTCTTATCAGTAGCCTTTGAAGGTTTCAAAAATATAGATGCCACTACAGGAACATAAGTAAAGCATAATAACATTGCGCCAATAAGTGCGAAACTGAAGGTAAGTGCCATAGGTTTAAACATCTTTCCTTCAACGCCACTTAGTGATAAAATTGGGATGAAAACGATAAGAATAATGAGCTGTCCAAAGATGGCAGAATTCATCATTTTTGATGCTCCTGAAAACGTAATGTTGTCTTTAAATTCTTGTCTTTCGGCTTTTGCTAAAGCATTTATCTTTACTTTCTTTTGTGTGATTTGGAAAGCAATGAATTCTACGATAATTACTGCTCCATCGATGATAATTCCAAAATCTATAGCTCCCAAACTCATTAAATTAGCATCTACTCCAAAAATGTACATTAAGGACAATGCGAAGAGCAAACACAACGGAATAACCGATGCAACCACTAACCCAGAACGGAAATTTCCCAAAAGCAACACTACAACAAAAATCACAATCAAACATCCAAGGATTAGGTTTTCAGAAACTGTAAAAGTGGTTTTAGCTATAAGTTCACTCCGGTCTAAAAAGGCATTGATATAAACACCTTTGGGTAGTGATTTTGAGATTTCAGAAACACGTTCTTTTACAGCTTCGATTACTTTTTTAGAATTAGCATCTTTAAGCATCATTACTTGACCGAGCACTTTTTCACCTTCACCATTTCCTGTAATCGCTCCAAAGCGCGTAGCGCTTCCGAAGCCTACTTTTGCCACATCCCTTATGTAAATGGGTATGCCATCATCATTTTTGACAACAATATTATTGATATCATCTAAAGATGATATAAGACCTTCTCCTCGTATAAAAAATGCTTGATTGACCTTCTCAATATAGCCGCCACCTGAAACACTATTATTCATCTCCAATACTGTAAAAACATCATTTGCGGTAATATTCATCGCATTTAGTTTTTCAGTATTGATAGCAACTTCATACTGCTTTAAGAATCCACCCCAAGTATTGACTTCAACCACACCGGGAATTCCAGAAAGTTGACGTTTTACAATCCAATCTTGAATGGTTCTTAAATCTTCAGCTGTATATTGATCTTTAAATTCAGGTTTTACATCTAGAATGTATTGATAAATTTCCCCAAGACCGGTCGTTATTGGTCCCATTTCTGGTGTACCGAAACCTTCGGGTATTTTTTCAGATGCTGATTTAATTTTTTCGGCAATAAGTTGTCTAGGCAAATACGTCCCCATTTCATCTTCAAAAACTATGGTCACCACCGATAACCCAAACTTGGAAACAGAACGTATCTCAACCACACCTGGCAAGTTTGCCATTTCCAACTCCACCGGATAGGTTATAAATTGCTCCATATCTTGTGTAGAAAGATTACGAGATGTTGTTATGACCTGTACTTGGTTGTTTGTAACATCGGGTACAGCACCAATTGGGATTTGAAATA
The DNA here is from genome assembly GCF_964021735.1 of uncultured Wocania sp. Classification (NCBI taxonomy): domain Bacteria; kingdom Pseudomonadati; phylum Bacteroidota; class Flavobacteriia; order Flavobacteriales; family Flavobacteriaceae; genus Wocania; species uncultured Wocania sp. The sequence goes on from NZ_CAXIBN010000004.1 coordinate 38,230, forward strand.
ATGAATACAATCCAAATCCAATAATAAATGTTGTGAATAATAGAACAATAAACTTGTTCTTTATACTAAAATTTATAATATATGATAACATTTTTCATAAAATAATCAAGATGAAATTCCCAAATCAGTGTATAATTAAGGAACTAAAAAATAGAAAAGCCTGAGATTACTTATGAATGCCGTGGTGGCTGGAAAAGTCCTTCTAAATGAAGTGATGAAGTAGGTGCTTGATAATAAAAATTATGTGTTTTGAATTCAGAAAATTCAACTGTTTTTAATTCTTCTTTCTTGGTGTTTAAGACAAATGCTGTGATTGAAGAGCTATGTATTTGGTGCTGAAAAGGAAGTTGTTCGTGGTCTTCCTTTTCTTCTTGATGATTCCTATCGTGGTCTGCTTTAAGCTCACCGTAATGCTTAGAAATAAAAACAAGCACGTTATCTCCATATTGCTCGCTATGGAACTGCACGTGTTCTATAAATTCATCGATTTGCGCAATATCATTAAAGCCAATCCCAAAACTCTGAATGAGAATAACTAAAGACAACGATATGGAAAACAAAAATTTCAACGCTATAAAAATAATGATTTTTTTAAAATTACCTAAATGACTATCTATTTATTTGATTTTGCAACTATTAATTCCTACAATTCTATATAGCGGACAAAAACTCACCAAACTTGTTAATACAAAAATTGCCGACAACGCCAATAGAATGTAGGCTAAAGTTCCTGTAATTATTCCTTGCCAATAAAGTGCTGCGATAATGACTGCGATTCCTATTCTGATAATTCGGTCAGCAGTGCCCATGTTTGTTTTCATATGATTTGATTTTGAGTGGTTTTGTATTTTTAATTTAATGAACAACTCTTCGCCTATAATCTTCAGTTAAATCCATCAGTCCGTACTAGTTATGATGTTAATAATTTCATCTTTCTGAAGTACACCAGATTGTCTCCAAACTTGTTTTCCATTTTTAAACAATAACATGGTTGGCACACCTTTTACTTGATATTTTGCAGCCAACGCTTGGTTTTTATCGACATCAATTTTTATAATGGATACACGATTGCCCAAATTGTCCTTGACCTGCTTTAAAATAGGCCCCAACATTTTACATGGCCCACACCATTCTGCAAAAAAGTCGACTAAAATGGGTGTGTCTTGATTTATTAATTCTGAAAATTTGCTCATACCTGACATGATTTATTTATCAAAAGTAACACTCCAAATACCTCTTACTTCATCAACACCATATCCAATTGCTTTATCTTTTGGATATAACGTTGCTAATTTTTTTATTATAGCCGGCTCAACTGTTTCTCTAGGATTTCCGTGGCATTGTAAGCACATAGTATTTGTAGTAATAGGATAAAATACTTGTACTTTATCTTCCAATTTAGTTACAATTGGACTCGGTTCTTCACCTTCTGCAACCCGTTGTTTAAACGTTTTAATATATTCCAATTCTTCAGCATTTGCTTGATTCTTCGGATTTCTGGGTTTGTCCGTTACACGTTTAATCCTTGCCTTGTGTACAACAGACATACTATCTGTTAGCGGATATGCCCTTTCATTGCAAAACGATAGTGCTTCCAAGGTTCCATCTTTTTGAATGGCTCCCATTAAATTTTTACCTAAAACCGCTTTTGTGGACAATGCATATTTTAAACCACGCTCGGCATAAGGAAGCTCTTCAAAATTATACTTTGCTTGTTGCTTCTGCATTCCTTTTTGTTTGCTGTTTCCTTGACCATGACCTTTCCCCATCCCTTTTTCTCCATTAAAATGAGCTTCAAACCATTCTGGTTGCTCTATGTTATTATCAAACATGTAATCGGCAATCTGTTTGATAGTCTCTTCTGGAAAAGATTGCTTTGGCATAACTCCAAAACGCTTTACAGATCCAAACATTTTGGCATCTTCGGCATTAGGATTTTTTATCCAAGTTTGCATGGCATTTATAAATTCCTCTTTGGAAGTGTCGGAAGATATATAATGCTTTTTAATGGCAATCATCGGTGGACCAATCCTATCTGCTTCACTGGCAGAAGGACTATGACAATTGTAGCAATTGGTTTCCATAAGTTTTTTGCCTGGATGTGTTTGAGTATGTTCTTTTTCTTCTGCGGAAACGTACTCTGATTTTTTAGCATTATTGCAGCTAAAAATGAAAGCTATATACAAAAAAAGGAAAGTCGAATTTTTCATTTTAAACTATTTTACCATGACAGTTTTCCTGTTGAGCAGCTCACAAATGATCTTGCTTTGGAAGTTAAAGAATTCGATTCCTCAACTGATGGATAACCTAGACCTTTCAGTTTTTCTTTCACCATTAACGCATCATCTGTATTTATATAACTGAAAGATACTTTACTATCTTCCACATCAACTTGTAAATCTGAAATAGTGTTGATGGATGATAGTTTTGAGATAATAGTATTTACGCAACTACCACATTTTAAATTTTGAACTATTATTGATGTTTTCATGTTTTAATTATAATTTAAAATCCCACCTTTTAAGTCGTATATTTCCTTAAACCTCATTGCAGCTAACTTGTTTGCTGTTTGTCTGCTTCGGCTTCCACTTCGGCAATAAATATAGACTGGTTTTTCCTTATCTAATTTATTAAATTCCACATTAAATTTCCTCGAAAAAAAATCAATATTTATGGCATTTTTGATATGTCCGGATTTATACTCTTCTGGTGTTCTCACATCTATTAACTGCACTTTTTTAACAGATATGGTATCTTTATATGTTTGAGCATCTAAAATTTTAATAGAATCATTTTGTTGCGCCTTAGCGCCAAATAGAGTACTAAATAGTGTCATAATTAGAATTATATTTTTCATTAATGATGTTACTTTTTATTGTAAATCTACATATCATACCAGCCATAGTTAGTAACCTATGTTACAGTAGTTCAAAAAAAAAAGCGACGATTACTCGCCGCTTTTCCACCAATCAACCATCGAACTTATTTAAAAACCTTTTCATCTAATTCTTCATAGATTTTCAAACAAGCTCTTACTAAAAACCAACTTTATTATTTACAATGATTTTTTTGCCAAATAGAAATCGACTTTTTCGCAACTATCATCTGCGATACGTGCGTTCATTTCATCTAATGTTTTTGGTGGTGGTACAATTACCTTGTCACCTTTTTTCCAATCCAAGGGCATTGCTACACCATGTTCATCTGAAATCTGTAAGGCTTCCAACGCTCTTAAAATCTCGTCCATATTTCTACCGACATTAAGTGGGTAGTACATAATCAATCTAATTTTCTTTTTTGGATCGATAAAGGATACGGCTCTTACTGCTGCGGTTTCGCTTTCATTGGGTTGCAACATTCCATAAAGCTTTGATACTTTCATGTCGATATCTGCAATGATTGGGAAATCAAAATATACGCCAGTTTTTTCCCTTACATTGTTAACCCATCCTAAATGTGCATGAATACTGTCAATACTCAAACCCAATAATTCAGTATTTAGGGCCGTAAATTCATCTTTTCTTGTTGCAAATCCACTCATTTCTGTGGTGCAGACTGGGGTAAAATCTGCTGGGTGTGAGAACATCACTATCCATTTATCTTTTGCAAATTCCGAAAATTTAATATCTCCTTTAGTCGTTTTCGCTTTAAAATCTGGTGCGTCATCACCTATGCGCGGCATTGAATAATTTGTATTTAATTCTGTATTTTCCATAGTATTAACTTTTATTTTGAGATATAAAATTATGTAGATAATCACACAAAAACAGTAACAAGTGTTACAGAAACAGCAATTAATTGCTTTTATATTGCTGAATAAATTATGAAGCAGATGAGTTACAAAAATACCTTCAATTTAATTGGCAATGTTGATATCTATGTAATAGACTAAATTCTAAAAGAACGTTATAAAAATGGGCAGTCTATTCTGGATGCTGGTTTTGGTAGTGGACGAAATCTAAAATGGTTTTATCCAAATGATTTTGAGATTTTTGGAATAGATGCAGATTCACAATTTTTGGCAAATGCAAAGCTGAAATATCCTGAAGCAGCTTCACATTTTACCGTTGGCACATTAGACGACTTGCCTTTTAACAAAAAAAAAAAATGACCATATACTTTGCTGTGCTGTTTTACATTTTGCGCAAAGCGAAACTCATTTTACAGCAATGCTTGCTGAACTTTTTCGAGTGCTAAAACCCAGTGGTACCTTACTCATTAGAATGGCTTCGGACATTGGACTAGATGGCAACGCACCAGAAATCACATATAAAGAAAATGGTCAAAAAGGCACATATTATCTAACCAGAGAACGGATTGAGAACTTGACCAAAAGTTTTGAGCTAGAACTGATTGAGCCTGTAAAGACTACCAATGTTCAGGATATGAGAGCCATGACGACTTTGGTGTTTCGGAAGAAATTATAAAGACAAAAGTAGCAATCTCTTGCGCTTTTGCTTCTAACTTAACTAACCTTTTATTTTAAAGTTGATGGGCAAACGTAATTCGTGGTTTCAACTCCTGCTGCTTTAATAGCCTCAAAGCCACCCTTTACATCAATCAAATTATGCATGCCACGGCTTTTTAATATGGACGCAGCAATCATACTGCGATAGCCTCCTGCACAATGAACATAAAAGGTTTCATTCTCTGGATATTCTGCCAAATGCTCGTTAATTTCTGAAAGTGATGTATGGTGTGCATTAACTACATGCTCACTTCGGAACTCGTCAAGTTTACGTACATCAAATACTGGAATATCATTTTGTATGTCGTCTTCAATCTGTTTAAACTCAGTTGCAGGAATGGAAGTTACCGTATCGTATTCCTTAGCCGCTTTTTTCCATGCTTCAAAACCACCTTCCAGATAACCCAAGGTATTGTCAAAACCGACTCGTGATAATCTTGTAATAACTTCTTCAATACGGTCATTATCTGCTATCAATAAAATAGGTTGTTTTACATCTTTAATCAAATCGCCCACCCATGGTGCAAAACTTCCATCGATACCGATGAAAATAGAACCTGGAATATGCCCTTTGGCAAAATCGCTTTCGTCTCTTGTATCTAACATTACTGCTCCTGTTTCATTTGCTGCGGCTTCAAAGGCATTTGGTAAAAGGGCGTTTTCACCTTGTGCGATTACTTCATCAATATCTTTGTAGCCTTCCTTATTCATCTTTACATTCATTGGAAAATAGGCAGGTGGTGGCAATAACCCGTCGGTTACTTCTTTAATAAATTCTTCCTTAGTCATATCGGCTCGCAATGCATAATTCATTTCCTTTTGATGCCCAAGAGTATCCACAGTTTCCTTCATCATATTCTTACCACAGGCAGAACCTGCTCCGTGTGCAGGATATACAATCACATCATCAGCAAGCGGCATAATTTTGTTTCTTAGGCTATCATAGAGTATTCCAGCCAATTGTTCTTGTGTCATGTTAGCAGCCTTTTGAGCAAGATCTGGACGACCGACATCTCCTAAAAACAAGGTGTCACCCGTAAACAAAGCATAATCCCTACCGTCCTTGTCTTTAAGAAGATAAGTGGTACTTTCCATTGTGTGACCTGGTGTGTGCAGGACTACAAACGTTACCTCGCCCAACTTAAATTCCTGACCATCTTTTGCCGTTATGGAATCGAAATTTGGATTTGCGTTTGGACCATAAATGATAGGTGCTCCTGTTTTTTCTGAAAGGGTAACGTGACCTGAAACAAAATCGGCGTGAAAATGTGTTTCAAAAATATATTTTATTTTTGCCTTATCAGCTTCAGCCTTTTCTATATAAGGCTTTACTTCACGAAGTGGATCGATAATGGCTACTTCACCCTTGCTTTTAATATAGTAGGCTCCTTGTGCTAAACATCCAGTATAGATCTGTTCTATTTTCATACTATTTCGATTTTTAAGCTTTTATACTTCGACTGCACTCAGCCAAAGGTACAGCGAAATTATTGATAAAATTAAAGTGTCTTATTCTATTTTACGGTAACCAAAGTTACATAGCTAGCTCTTTGTAAATAATGTAGATTCCCATTATCAAAACGAACCAGCCAAATGCTTTTTTGAGCTTTTTGCCATCGATAAACTTGTTAAGCCAAATCCCAATAAATATTCCAACTACAGAAATTGCTGTAAATAACAATAAGAAAGACCAATCTATTTCAAGGTTCTGTACGTCCCCAAGAAAACCTATCAAAGATTTTATGGCAATAATTAGAAGGGAAGTAGCTACGGCTGTTTTCATGGGTAATTTTGCCAATAGCACCAAAGCTGGGATAATTAAGAAGCCGCCACCAGCACCCACAATACCTGTAATGGTTCCTACTACTAAACCTTCAATAATTATAAGGGGATAATTGTATTTTATTTCTGAATTTTCATCTGTTTCCTTACCATTACTGCGTATCATCGATACAGATGCAAGTAGCATTATTATCGCAAAAAATAGCATAATCGCTAAGTTCTTCGTAACCATAAAATCGCTAATTTTAAAAAGCTCGTCTGGAACTGCTGGGATTAAAAATGCTCTAGTAAGATATACTGCGATAAATGCCGGAATTGCAAAAATAATAGCGGTTTTAACATCCACCATTCCTTTAATCATATTCTTTATTGCACCTACAAGTGATGTAGTACCAACTACAAATAATGAATATGCTGTACCAATTACAGGGTTGAGTGAAAGTGCATACACCAAGATTGGTACCGTAAGGATAGAGCCTCCACCTCCTATCAAACCTAAAACAACACCAATTAAGAGTGCTCCAACATATCCAAAAATTTCTGTTACCTCCATTCTTTGTTTATCTAAATGATAAACAAATGTAAAGGTCTTGATAATAAAGTTTGGTAACCGATGTTACAGGGCTTCAATAAAACTGCGATGTAATTTTATTTTTTGGTCGTTTTCCATTTTTTTGAGTAATCTGGAAACAACTACACGACTTGTATGAAGGTCTGCCGCAATTTCCTTGTGAGTATTGTAGATATGTTTGCTGTTTAGAATTTTGATTTTGTCATCTAGGTAATTTTCTAAACGCTCGTGCATATTATTGAAAGCTATGTTATCCACGCTTTCCAAAAGTTCCATCATACGTGAGTGGTAGCTTGAGAAAACGAAGTTACGCCAAGATTTGTATTTTCTGGACCATTCTTCCATCTTGCCAACGGGAATCATTAATAACTTTGAGTGGGTTTCGGCTACTGCATGAATTTCGCTCTTGGTACTTCCTAAACAGCAAGTCATAGTCATTGCACAGGTATCCCCCTTTTCTAAATGGTAAAGCAATAATTCTTCGCCATCATTATCAGGACGCATAATTTTAATGCTTCCAGACAATAATAAAGGCATGGATTTTATGTATTGCCCAGGTTTCATTAAATCTTGACCTTCAGACACTTCCATAAAAGTAGCTACATTATTGATTTCTTCAATAAGTGACGGCTCAAATAGTGAGCCATAGTATTGCTTAAGTTCTTGAATCATCTCTTATTTTTTTAGCTATTTCTGGATTGTATTTTAAAAAGAAGTGCGCCCAAATCGACTTTGACACTGCGCCTATATATGGTGATGTAACAACCAAAGCAGCTACAATACTCAACATAATTCCTGTTGGCCCAAAATCCAGACCAAAGATAAGTGTAAGCACATAAGCAGCAACTGCAACTGCAATACCCACTCCGTAAGAAACATACATTGAACCTGTATAAAAACTGGGTTCAATATGGTAATTCAGTTTACATTTTGGACAATGATCCTTAACCTTATTCATACTTAAAAGTTTATATGGATTAGCTTCCAGAAATTTACCTTGTCGGCATTGCGGGCATTTTAAAAATAAGATGCTATATAATTTTGTCCTTTTCAAGTTTCTCTCAATTTTATACAAAAATACAAGGAATTGAATTGAGTGTTGGTAACTGATGTTACACAAAAAAATGGAAGATAAACTAAATTAGATGCTGTAAAATCAATTAATATATTTCAATCGTGTGAAAAGTTGGGCTATACTGCCTCTGGCATAACTTAATTCTACAGCTTTTTTCTTAAAGTCTGTTGTGTAATTTCTTTTGCGTTTTGACATAATTCAAAGGTAAATTATGTAACTGTTATTCCCTCAATTTAATGTCCAGTCAAATATAGTAAGTCCATAAAAACATAGTACAGTACATAAAACAACTAATTGAAACAATAGAAAAAGAAATTAATTATGATATTTGAAGAACCTTAACAATTAATCAATAGTCATTCCATTTTCAATTTCAGTATAGGTCAAAAAAAATCCTCAACAAATTAATGTTGAGGATTTACAATTCTAAATCAAGTTTAGAATAAAAAAGGCAACGACCTACTCTCCCACAAATGCAGTACCATCGGCGCTAATGGGCTTAACTTCTCTGTTCGGAATGGTAAGAGGTGAGCCCCATCGCTATAACCACCTTAAGTTATAGCTGCTCGCTATTGGTTTTGAACCTTTAGCATACAGCGTTCATCTATTGATGAACAAATATCTTAACATATTGAAAAGTCTCTAAGAGACACTAGACACATAATAAATATAAATAAATATGTATTGAACTTTATAAAAAAACAGGCGTACAATAAGCCTATGGGTTATTAGTACTACT
>NZ_CAXIBN010000005.1:0-46607 GCF_964021735.1 uncultured Wocania sp.
TTGCAGATAGTATTTTTAATCTAAATGAAGGGGAGGTTTATGGCCCATATAAAGATAATGGATACTTTAAGGTAACTAAAGTTGTAGCGGTTAAACAAATACCAGACTCTGCAAAAGTACGTCATATATTAATTCCTTTTAGAGGCGCTCAAGCTGCTGCACCAGATGTTGTGCAGACTGAAGCACAAGCTAAGGCAACTGCTGATAGTCTTTTAACAATTCTTAAATCTAATAAATCTAAATTTGGTGAGTTTGTAAAAGAATTTTCATCAGATAAAGGAAGTGTTGAAAAAGAAGGACGTTACGATTGGCATCCATATAATACGATGGTACCTGAGTTTAATGATTTTGAATTTGAAGGTAAAGTAGGAGATTTAGGTGTGGTTAAAACTGTTTTTGGATTTCATATTATTGAAGTTGAAGGACAGAAAAACAAAAAGAGAGCTGTTCAAGTAGGAACTATTGCTCGTAAAATTGAACCATCTGAAGCTACAATATCTAAAGTATTTAGAGATGCTTCAAACTTCGAAATAAAAGCTGGAGAAAATGATTTTCAAGACATTGCAACCGAGAATAAGTTTACGGTTAGACCAGTAAATGGTATTAAAGCATTAGATGAAAACATCCCAGGCGTTGGTAATCAAAGACCAATTGTACGTTGGGCTTTTGAAGAAGATATAGAAGTAGGAGATATTAAACGTTTTAATGTGCCTAACGGTTATGTTATTGCGCAATTAGTAGCTAAGCATAAAGAAGGACTTCAGAGTGTTGAAGATGCGTCTGCAACAGCAATACCAGTAATACGTAAAGAAAAAAAGGCTAAAATTATTAGAGATAGAGTTACAGCTACAACTTTAGAAGATTTAGCAGCTGCCGAAAATACCACAGTAAGAACTGCTTCGGCGGTTACCATGAAATCGCCAACACTTTCTGGTGCTGGTAGAGAGCCAATTATTGTTGGGTCTGCATTTGGTTTAAATGAAGGTGAAACATCTAAATTAATAGATGGAGCAAATGGTGTTTACATGGTTCAAGTAACTAAAGTAACTCCGGCGGTAGAGCTAGATAATTACCAAACATTTGCAAATCAAGTAGAAACTCAAAAAGTTAGTGTAGTAACTGCAAAGTTATATAATGCTTTAAAAGAAGCTGCCGATATTGAAGATAACAGAGCTAAAACTCAAGTTCAATAAATAATAAAATATATCTATAAAAAAGCCTCGTTTAACGAGGCTTTTTTTATTAAATAGCAATAGGTGTTACTATTAATTGCTTTTTAAATTCGTTAGGAGTAACACCATATTTCTCTTTAAAAATTTTCGAAAAGTAACTTCTACTTGTAAAACCTATGGTATAAACAATTTGAGATATATTCAAATCGGTATTAGTTATTAAGTCTCTTGCAGACTCTAATCTTACATGTCTAATATATTCTGTTACAGTTCTTGTATATAAAAATTTAAAACCATCTTGAAGTTTCGCTTGAGATAGCCCAGATTCTTTAGATAATTGATCTAAAGAATAATTCTTTGCAGGGTTTTTTAAAATGGCTTCTCCAAGCTTTCTAACTGTAATAAGCTCACTTTTTATAAGCGAAGTTGGCAATGGTACACCTTGCTGAGATTTATAATGTTGTTGAATATGCAATGCTAAAATTTCATAAACTTTAGCTTCGATTTTTAGAATTCTTAGCATCCCTAGCTCTTTTACATTGCTTGTTTTTTTTACAAGGTCTGCCATCTTTAAATTAAGAGTTCCATAATGTACATATCTATTTTCATAATCAGTATCTATAAAAACTTCGTGTAGTTTTTTACTTAGTGTAGATACTTTAGTGGTTCGCTTCTTTAAAAAACGTTTTCGTCTTATTTGAATTGAGTTAATTTCTAGTTTTGTATTCTTAGGGAAATAGATGTAATTAATACCTTTAGCTTTATTAGTAAATATTAAAGAATGAAATTGTTCTATTAACTCTTCTCTATTATCTAAGCCAAACTTATGTTTAAAACTGCCATTGAGCGCATAAACAAATCTAATTGGATTAAATTCATTGGCATGTATTTTAAGACTTATGTCATCATTAAATATTATGTTATAATCTAAAAGGTTTACACCCCAATCAAAAGGTATAAAACGAATACTGCCATTTGCTATGTCGTTATCAACAATTAAAGTACACTCACTCCATTGTTCAACAATAGTTCCTCCTATGTGTTTCTGAATTTCTTCAAGAATTTCTTTAGTATTATCTGCTATAATTTCAATTTCTATCATAAAAAATTACTCATTAAAATTTAAAAGTGGCAGTAAGTCTATATACGTATAGTTAATTTCTCCTAGATGCTCATATACGTTTTCTCCATTCTTTAATTCTCCCCAGTATAATTTATTGTCTAAATCTTTCATGTCGTACTGAGATATTAAGTTTTCAGATATTAATAAATATTCATCTTTCGGAACTTTATTTTTAAGTAATTTATGGGCAATAATAACATCTTCTCCCATAAGTTTTATATGTTTTCCAATTTGCACTGTGTCAATCTCATGTCCATAGTGTAGAATAATTTTCAACCCTAGAGTTTTCGGTATTTTATGGCTATCATCATTATCATTATATGTCTCTTTTAAAATATTTAATTGTTTATAAAATTCTTTATAAAAGTGAATACATTGATTTATCAATATTTTTAAAGAAGGTAATTTACCAGATCTATAAAACAAAACAGCATCACCTTCAATTTCTGAAACTTTTAAACCAATTTCATTAGAATAAATAATTTTATTTAATAAAGAAGGTATGACTTTAGAACTTAAATCAGAATCTGTTTCACTCATAAATTGAGTAAAGCCACTTATGTCTGGAATGCATATTAGCATTGGGTTTTGCTTCATTATTTTACATATTTAAAAAAACAATTTAAAGGTAGTGTTATTAACTATATAAAAATAAATTTTTTTTAAATAGGTTAATTAAAAAACCATTACAGTTAATCTTTGTTTTGATTGAACAAATTTTAAATAATTAAGTGTTATAATTTTGAGTGAATAAAAAATAAAATAGAATTATGAACATATTTGAAGCGATAAGAAAAGACCACGATACACAAAGAGATTTACTTAAAAAATTAGTTAATACCTCTGGAGAGACTAAGGAAAGAAAGCAAACTTTCAAAACACTTAAAAACGAGCTGGAAATACATGCAAATGCAGAAGAGCGTCATTTTTACAAACCTTTAATTAGTAACGATATGATGCAAGAGAAAGCTAGACACGGTATTGCAGAGCATCATGAAATTGATGAATTAATTGAAAAGCTAGAAGAAACAGATTATGATTCTTCAGCTTGGTTAAAGTATGCTAAAGATTTAAAAGAAAAAGTTGAGCATCATTTAGAAGATGAAGAGCACATATTTTTTCAACTAGCAGGAAAAGTGTTCTCTGAAACTAAAAAGAAAAGCCTAGCAGAGGATTATACCAATTATATGAACAAAAATTTATAGTTTTTTGATATGAGTTAATAACAAACTTATTTGAACTAATTGAAAGCTTTGTTATTAGTTAATTTTACATCAGTAAAAAAAAGTAAGCGTGTTACTTATTAACACAGATGTAAACCAGTAGGCATCTTTAAACAAGTTACTGTTAACATAAAACCTATATAATTATGAGTACTTACACAGAAGATGTTGGAGAAAAATTAAACGATTTACTAGAAAAAACATACGATGCTGAAAAAGGATTTAAAAAAGCAGCAGATAATGTAGATAACCTTGCTTTAAAATCTTATTTTAAAAGAAAAGCACAAGAGCGTTATGATTTTGGGCATGAATTAAAAAGCGAAATAAGAGCATTTGGTCAAGATGTTGATAAAGGTGGAAGCATTGCAGGATCTGCACACAGAACTTGGATGGATGTTAAAGCTTTGTTTTCTTCAGAGAATGAAGAATCAATGTTAGAAGAAGCCATTAGAGGAGAAAAATCGGCTATTGATGAGTATTGCGAGGTTATTAATGAAACGAGTTTACCATCAAGCACAAAATCAATTTTAGAATCGCAAAAGAATAAAATTGAAAATGGTTTATCTAGAATTAAAACTTTAGAAGACTTAAGTTAATAATTCTTCTACAGATATAAAAAAAGGATGTTTAAACATCCTTTTTTTATATCTGTAGTATTTATGAAAATTAATTTTAATACAGTTAAAAATTTACTTTATTGAGTTAACAGAAATGTTTTAAGCAGACTAATATTGTATATTGGTTGGTTAGTGAATTAAACCTTGGCATACTTAAAAAGATGCTGAGGTTTTTTTATAGAAAATTATCAAGAAACATTTATTTGAGTTAATAAATGCTTTGTATGAGTTAAGCTAACTCTACAGGAAAATACATATTTGTAGTATAGAATTTGATAGTCGAATTCTCATTAAAGTTTAACCATTAAAACCAAATAATATGTTACGTTGGACAATAGCATTTATAATAATTGCAGTAATAGCAGGAATCTTAGGATTTGGCGGAATAGCTGGAGCATCAGCTGGAATCGCAAAAATTTTATTTTACATTTTTTTAGTGCTTTTTGTATTATCACTACTAAAAGGTGTTGTTAAAAAATAGATAAAATATTCAACCAATTATTAATTTTAAAATACAATTAAAATGAAAAAAGTAGCAAAAATATTTTTAATCTTATTTACAATTTCAGCAGTATTTACAAGTTGCAGAGAAACTACAGGCGATAAAGTAGAAGATGCTGTAGAAGATGTGGCAGACGATGTTGAAGATGCTGTAGATTAATTAGTTTTTTAAAAAATAGAATTTAAATAGAACTCACTTAGGTGGGTTCTATTTTTTTTTATATAGTAATTCTAAAACTTATAATATCATATTCCTAAAAGGAATAATAGTATTAAATTCCTTTTTTTTAAAATAAGCTTCTGGATTATCTTTTGAAGCCACCAAAATAAAATCACCTCCCCAAGCACCAAGACTTTTTATACCACCACTAAAATCGCTAAATAATAAATCCTTTACTGGCTTTTCTTTTATGATTTCCGAAATGATATTTTCATGTTTTTCAATAAGTGATATAAATATGTCAATTGTTTCACAAGACATTATACTTTTAGTAATGTTATTTATTTGTGAGATAGATTCTGATAAATCTGAAGTATTGTTCTTAAATTGTGCAATGCCATCACGACTATTTTGCTTTTTATTTAAATATACAAAGTATAAATGGTGTTTGAATGAAGGATTAAAATTAACTTCTTTAATAAGTCTTTTTTCGTCATGCTTAATTATGTCACCTTGAGCACAGTCGAAAGGTTGTTTAAGCACTTCACTATTAATTAATTTATAGGTAATAGGTTTATTATATTGCGCACAAGCAATATCATAACCGCTTCCACCAAAGGTGTTTTCTAAAAGTTGGTAAGCATCAACATTTGCCCATTGTGCAATGTTGTTTATTAATGTCGACGATGTACCCAATCCCCAATCTCTAGGAAAACCTAATGAAGTTGTTACATTAAAACCGTTTAGATTATTTAAAAAATTTGGATTAAGTTGTTTTGCAACATTAAGTATTTGAATTAATCTATCTGAAACGTCATTACGAGGCGCTTGCAACGTGGTAATCTTATCAGCCAAAAACTCACCCTCAAACCAAACATTTCCTTTTTCATCTAAACTCTTCCAAATGAGTTTAGATTCATTTATGGATTTAATTTCTAATGACTGTCCATATTTTGTTGGAATTGCTAAGGATAGCGCACCGTTAAGTACTAAATATTCTCCAGTTAATAATAATTTTCCGTTGCTATAAAAACGTTCCATTTAATTTTTTAATCTTAACTTTTCAATAGCTTCAACAACCGCACTATGCGTAACCGTATTCGTTTTAAAATGATCCGTTAGTAAAATCTTTTCGTTGTCGCTAGCTTCAAACTGATTTAAAATATTCATCAAATGCATTTTCATGTGTCCTTGCTGAATGCCGGTTGTTGTTAAGGAGCGTAATGCAGCAAAGTTTTGAGCTAAACCGGCAACAGCAACAATTTGCATAAGCTCTTTAGCAGATGGTTTGCGTAATAATTCTAAAGCTAATTTTACTAAAGGATGTAAACCTGTAAGTCCACCAACAGTACCAAGTGCTAAAGGGATTTCCATCCAAAAATAAAATATACCATTTTCAATTTTAGCATGCGTTAAACTACTGTATTTTCCGTTTCTAGAAGCATAGGCATGTATACCCGCTTCAACAGCTCTAAAATCGTTGCCTGTTGCTAAAACTACAGCATCAATACCATTCATAATCCCTTTATTATGAGTAACTGCTCGGTAAGGTTCTATCTCGGCAATATTAACAGCTTGAATAAATTTATTTGCAAAATCTTCAGCAGATAAAGAGTCATCTTCATTTAAATCTTCAATCTTACAGCTTACTTCGGCTCTTACCAAACAATCTGGAACATAGTTTGATAAAATACTCATTACGACTTGAATTTGCTTTTCCTCTTCAGAAAACCCATCAAATAATAAAGCTTCATTTTTAAAGGTTTCTGCAAACTGCTCTAAACAAGAATTTATGAAATTTGCACCCATGGCATCTAAGGTTTCAAAAGATGCATGTAATTGGTAATAGCCTTTTAAGTCTTCGGTTTTATCTTGTAATTTAATATCTAAAATACCACCACCACGAGCTTCCATATTTTTAGTAATGGGTTTAGCTTCTTTAATGAGTTTGGACTTTACATGCTCAAAAAAGCTTTGTAATTTATTGAAATCACCATAATACATAAAATGTACTTGACCAATTTTAGTAGTCGAAATCACCTTAGTTTTAAAACCACCCCTATCTAACCAGAATTTTGCTGCTTTACTTGCGGCAGCAACAACAGAGCTTTCCTCAATAGCCATTGGTATGGTGTAAATAGTATTGTTGATTAAAAAGTTTGGTGCAACTCCAAGAGGCAAATAATAATTGGTTATTGTGTTTTCGATAAACTCGTCATGGAGTTGCTGTAATTTTTCGTTGCTGCTCCAATATTGTTTTAAAACTCGTTTAGCATCTTCTGTATTTGAAAAATATGTATCTACAATCCAATCAATTTTTTTAGATTTTGATAGCTTAGAAAACCCAGAAATTGTTTTACTCATTATTAACTGTTTTACAAAGCAAATATACCATTCTTGGTATGAAAATTGAATACTTGGTTATCACATTCATTCATTTAACTGTTAATAGTGTCGGTTTTTTGCATAATTTTTAGTAAACTTGACATCGTTTTATCAAAAAAATAATTTTAAATGCAATTTCTAAGATTACCTCTATTTTTCTGTCTTTTCATCACTATAACTTTATCGGCTCAAACTAAGCAAATTACACTTGAAGAAATTTGGGATGGCACCTTTAGAACAGAAGGAATGGATGCTTTGCATTCTATGAAAAACGGACAACAATACTCGGTGTTGAATTTTGATAGAAACACGAGGTCGACTACCATTGATATTTATGATTACAAGACTTTAAAAAAAACAAAAACATTAGTGAGTTCTTCAGATATAAAAGAACTAAATTATTTTACTGATTACACTTTTAGTCAAGATGAAAGTAAAGTTATATTGGCAACAAACGAAGAGTCTATATATAGGAGATCGACGTTAGGAAACTATTATGTTTATAATACAACCGATAAATCAATAACTTTAATCACCGAAAATAAAATTCAAGAACCTACATTTTCTCCAGACGGAACTAAAGTAGCGTACGGATTTGAAAACAATTTATATATTAAAGATTTAATCACTGGTGATACAACACAAATTACTTTTGACGGTGAAAAAAATAAAATTATTAATGGTATAACAGATTGGGTTTACGAAGAAGAATTTGCTTTTGTTCGTGCATTTGAGTGGAATGCAGCAAGTAATAAAATTGCATTTATTAGGTTTGATGAAACTGATGTTCCGGAGTTTTCAATGGACATTTATGGTACATCACTTTACCAAACACAGCAAGTATTTAAGTATCCAAAAGCAGGAGAGAAAAATGCTATAGTTTCACTTCACATATATCATTTAGACACTAATAAAACTAACAACGTAGAAGTTGATAAAACGTATAACGACTTTTATATACCTAGAATTAAATGGACGAATAGTCCAGATGTTTTAAGTGCTCAATATATGAATCGTCACCAAAACGAATTGGATTTATGGATGATAAATACCAAAACGAATATATTAAATTTAGCACTTGCCGAAAAGGATAGTGCTTATATTGACATTACGGATAACTTAACATTTTTAAAGGATAATAGTTTTATTTGGACAAGTGAAAAGGATGGTTACAATCATATTTATCATTATTCAAAAGAAGGTGAATTAATCAATCAAATAACTAAAGGGAATTGGGAAGTCACAAACTATTATGGATATGATGAAAAAACAAACAGAATTTTTTACCAATCTGTAGAAAATGGCTCAATAAATCGTGATGTATATTCGATTAAATTAAATGGGCGTAATAAAACTAGACTTACAAAAAGCGAAGGCACTAACGGAGCTTCATTTAGTGCAGATTTTTCATATTTTATTAATACCTTTTCTAGTGCAACTACACCGCCAGAATATACTTTAAATAGTGCTGCGTCTGGTAATCTTATAAAAAGCATTAAAGATAACGATGTGTTATCAAAAAATCTTACCGATTATAAAACCTCAAAAAAAGAGTTTAGCACCATTCATGTGAATGGAAATGATTTGAATATGTGGATGATTAAACCTGCAGATTTTGATGCTTCTAAACAATATCCGTTATTGATGTATCAGTATTCAGGTCCAGGTTCTCAACAGGTTGCTAACCGTTGGAATAGTTCAAATGATTACTGGTATCAGCATTTAGCACAACAGGGTTATATTGTGGCTTGTGTTGATGGGCGAGGAACAGGTTTTAAAGGAGCGAAGTTTAAAAAAGTAACGCAAAATCAATTAGGTAAATACGAGGTTGAAGATCAAATTCAAGCTGCAAAGCAATTAGGAGCATTATCATATATTGATGCGAGTAGAATAGGTATTTGGGGTTGGAGCTATGGCGGTTTTATGAGTAGCAATGCCTTGTTTAAAGGAAACGATGTATTTAAAATGGCAATTGCTGTAGCACCGGTTAGTAGCTGGCGTTTTTATGATTCTATTTATACTGAGCGTTATATGAGCACACCGCAGGAAAATGCAAGTGGTTATGATGATAATTCACCTATAAATCACGTAGATAAGCTTAAAGGTGATTATTTGTTAATTCATGGTTCTGCTGATGATAACGTACATTTACAAAATACCATGCGATTAGTTGAAGCTTTAATTCAAGCTGATAAACAATTCGATTGGGGTGTATATCCGGACGATAACCACGGTATTTACGGCGGAAATACAAGGTTACATCTCTATAAAAAAATGACTAATTTTATAAATGCTAAACTTGGAGATAAACGAGAAAAAGCAAAAGAAAGTGAAGTGAAAAAAGTAGAAATTAGAGGATAAGATAATTACTAACTAACTAACAATAAGTTTATGGCAGATACTGTTAATACCAAAGATCAAGAAGAATTATTTGGGCACCCAAAAGGATTATTTTATTTATTCTTTGCAGAATTATGGGAACGATTTAGTTTCTATGGCATGCGAGCGTTGTTGACGCTTTATATGGTGCAAGAGATTTTTAAAGCTATTGTAGAACGTGATGCAGCAACGGCTGTTGTTTATGCTTCTTATGGCTCATTAGTATATGCGTCGACTGTTATAGGCGGTCAAATTTCTGACAAGATTTTAGGTATGCGCAGTTCTATCTTTTTAGGTGGGGTTTTAATGGCACTAGGTCATTTTGTTTTAGCTATTCAAAACGATATAGCTTTCTTTCTTGCGTTAGCTTTTATTGTTGTAGGTAACGGTTTCTTTAAACCAAATATATCCACTTTTGTAGGAGCTCTATATAAAGATGGTGATGTGCGAAAAGATTCTGGTTTTACTATTTTTTATATGGGTATTAATATAGGTGGATTTGTTGCGCCTCTACTATGTGGTTGGTTAGCTTATGAATATGGGTGGCATTATGGTTTTGGCTTAGCGGGAATTGGGATGTTAACAGGTTTGATTTTCTTTTGGAGCGGAATTAAAAAGAATGTTTTTGGAGATAAAGGAATGCCGCCAAGTCAAGAAGTTTATGAAAAGAAAGTTTTGGGTATTCCCCAAAAAACTTTAATCCCTATTGTTGCATTTTTGTGCGCTCCAATTATTGCATACTTACTTTCTTCTTGGGAGCAAAATTATGTAAGCGGTATTTTTAAGTTTATAGGTTTTGCTGTTTTAGCTTATTTGGCTTATATAATATTTAAATTAGATAATGAAGCTCGTAAAAAATTAATTATGGCAGTATTAATTACTTTCTTTATGACATTATTCTGGGGTTTTCATGAATTATCAGGAAGTGTAATTACATTGTTTGCATCAAGAAACGTGTCTTTAGAGGGAATCATGACTGCAAGTCAAACAAATGCTTTAAACTCCATGTTTATAATCATTTTAGCGATTCCTATTTCTTTATTATGGGGATACTTATCTAAAAAGAATTTGAACCCTAGAACACCTTATAAATTTGGACTTGGTTTAGTATTAGCTGGAGCAAGTTTTTATATATTATCAATTAGCGGAGCAAGCGCAGATGAAAATGGTATGGTTCCTTTTGCGTATTTATTAATAATGTATTTTATAATTTCTGTTGGAGAATTATTTATGTCACCTGTAGGTTTGTCCAAAATCACAGATTTATCACCAAAAAATATTGTAGCTTTTATGATGGGTGTTTGGTTTTTGTCATCGGCTTTTGCATTTCAAATTGTAGGCTTTATCTCAAAACAATTAGCTATTGAAAGCACAGATGTAAATGTTGGGGGTTTAGATACTTTAGAGGTTTATACAAACGGATTTGAGTTAATTGCTATGTACTCTTTAGGCGCCGGTCTAGTTATTCTTTTATTCTCTCCATTAATGAGAAAGCTAATGGGTAATGTACACTAAACATTTATTTTATTTAAACTAATCATATATGAATACTGATATTGAAAATCTTTTTAAAGACAAAGTAATAGGGCATCCTGCTGGGCTTTTTGTTATATTTTTTACCGAAATGTGGGAGCGTTTTTCATTCTACGGAATGAAAATATTATTGGTCTTATTTTTAACAGCTCCTTATTTAAGCGATAATCCAGGTTGGGAATGGTCTAGAGAAAATGCTTTAGCGTTAATTGGAACTTATTCTTCATTATTGTATTTAACGCCAATTGTAGGTGGTTGGCTAGCTGATAAAATTACAGGCTATAAATGGGCAGTAATTATTGGTTGTTTTGTCATGATGCTTGGTCATGCTTTTATGGTTTTTGAGACAACTTGGTCTTTATATTTAGGGTTAGCTTTATTAGTAATTGGTACTGGTTTTTTTAAGCCGAATATGACATCAATGATTTCTGAAATGTATAAAGGCAAAGAGTCTAAAAAAGATGGTGCTTATACTATTTATTATATGGGAGTTAATGCTGGAGCTTTCTTCGGGATGATGCTTTGTGGTTATTTAGCCGAAAATATTGGATGGAGTTATGGCTTTGGATTAGCCGGTATATTTATGTTGGGTGGTCTTATTCAGTTTTGGTTAGCAAAAGATTTATTTGGACAAATTGGAGAAAAACCTTCTAAAATTCATGAAGTTGAATTACCCCAAAATATAAATGAAGATAGTCCTAAAGAACATGATACAACATCAAGCTCAGAAAAGCTGAATCCTTTTACAAGTATTGATAAAATATTGATTTTATTATCTTCTATTGGGGGATTGTTATATCTGTTTAACGATCCTATTTCAAAGATTGGTGATATTAACATGTTGAATTTTAAAATTGGTAATTTAGACGGTTCCAATGTCACCATCTTACTCGCATTAGTTTTATTTTTGTATTTAATAATTACAAGAATTTCTAGATATAACACAATAGTTAGAGATAAGATTATTGCAGTTTCTATTTTCGGAATCTTCACGGTATTTTTCTTTGCAGCTTTTGAACAATCATTGGGGTCAATGACATTATTTGCTAGAGATTATACAGCAAGAGCTTTAAGCGGAAATTCAGCAATGGTATTTAAAATTATTGATTTAATATTAACTGTTGTGCCATTAGCAATTATAACTTGGGTGTTATATTTGTTATTTAAAAAGACTTATTCTAAAATTCCGTATTCAAATATTGTTTTAGGTCTTACTTTCGTATTCTTATGGTTTGTTGTTGGTTATAAAGTTAATAATGAATTTAGTAAAGATACAACCGAAGTCGGTGCTTCATGGTTTGGAATATTAAATTCTTTCTTTATTATCACGTTAGCTCCTTTGTTTTCTAAATGGTGGGAAAGCAAATACAACCCAAGTGTAGGTATGAAATATGGTTTTGGACTTATACTTTTAGGACTTGGTTTTGGTGTTTTAGTATTTGGTACAATGGGAATTCCTCAAGGAGCAAAAACAGCTTCTGTGAGTATGATATTTTTAATATTAGCATATTTACTACATACTATGGGAGAGCTTTGTATTTCCCCGGTAGGGCTTTCATACCTAAGCAAATTGGTTCCTGGACGTATGATTGGTTTTATGTTTGGTATTTGGTATTTAGCTATTGCTATTGGACAAAAAGCTGCAGGAACAATGGGTGGTATGATTGATAAAATTACAGAGCAATACTCATTAAGTACTTTCTTTTTAATATTTACATTGATTCCTATGGGTGTTGGATTAATTTCAATTTTATTAAGTAAAGTTTTGAAAAAATTAATGCACGGTGTTCGTTAATCGAAAAAAGTGTTAAAATAAATTCAAAAAGCTCCTGTTTAGGAGCTTTTTTTGTAAGTTCGGAACAAATTTTGCAACTCAAATTACTATGAAAAAGATAGCATTTATATTACTATTAGCCATTTTAACATCTGTTAATGGTATCGCACAAGAAATAAATTGGGTAACTTTTCAAGAGGCATTAGAGCTTCAGAAGAAAACCCCTAAAAAAATTATGATGGACGTTTATACCAATTGGTGTGGGCCATGTAAAATGTTAGACAGAAATACTTTTCAAAAGAAGGAGGTTGCTGATTATGTAAATGAGCATTATTACGCAGTTAAATTTAATGGAGAAGGAAATGAAAGTGTGAATTATAAAGAAAAAACATTTTCTAATCCTAACTATAATCCTGCAAATGCAAATAGGCGTAATTCAGCTCATGATTTAGCAAGGTATTTGCAAATTAGCGCTTACCCTACTATTGTATTTTTTGATGATAAAGGAGAAGTTATTGCGCCTATTAGAGGCTATCAAAAACCGTCTCAACTAGAGTTGTATTTAAAAATGTTTAAAAACGATGATCATAAAAATATTAAAACTCAAGATGAGTTTAATGCCTATTATAAAGCTTTTGTGTCTAATTTTAAAGATTAATAAATGTTAGGTTGAGCCTTTTTCGACTATGCTCAAAACAAACTTAAATTGAAACCTAATAGTTAATAATAAAAGCTCCCTTTTTACTAGTTTGGTGAAAAGGGAGTTTTCGTTTTTTACAAATAGCCTCCCATCTTTCAATATAAGATTTGTAATTACTGCCATCGGCAATCACATATTTTGGTTTTATAGAGTCTATTAATCGATTCAAATTAATTTTTGGAGATTGTCTCAATAATACATAATCAGGCTCAAAAGATTTAATGTTATAAACCCCTAAACTATCAACAACTAAAAGTTTCTTGTTATTTAAAATATAGACAGATTTTAACGTGTTTTCCTTAATAATTTTTATATGATTTCCAATGGTGAAATCTTTAATTATTTTATTTGTAGATTGTGTTATACTATCAAAATCATGTGCTACCAATAGGTTATTGGTGGTGTTATTTCCCACTAAAGTATATCTGCTTTTATGGAATACTATAAATTGATTTGAAGGGGTTTTATAAGATGAATAAATAAAAGAAAATTGTAATATCAATACAGAAATTAGCAGGAGTTTTAAATTGACAAAACTTCTTTTCTTTAAAAACTTTATAAGTGTAATAATAAGTAAATAGGAAACAAATACATATAATAAACTAAAAGCAATATCCTTTAAAAGAAAGGTTTCCTGTTTAGAAACCCAAGCTACAAAACAATTCATGCCACTAATAATGTAACCGTAAATGTCTGCAAAAAAGTTTGGAAGCAAGTTTGTTACAGCCAATAAAATAACGAGAATCCCGAATCCTAAAATGAGACCTAAAAATGGAATAATTACTAAATTCGAGATAAAAAATAATCCAGGAAACTGATGAAAATAAAATAAGCTAATAGGTATAATTCCAAATTGCGCAGAAACTGTTATAGTTAACGTATGCCAATATTTATCTAGTAGCCGGTTTTTTGGTCGCCATAAATTATAAAGCATGGGGTCTATAGCTACAATCGCAAAAACAGCCAAATAACTTAATTGAAAACCAACATCGAATAAAAACAAAGGTTTAAAAAGTAAAATGACAAACATGGAGATTGCCAAAGTGTTGTAGATATTGGTTGGTCGTTTTAAATTCATGGCAATAGCAACTATGCTAAACATGGTTACGGCTCTAGTAACTGATGCCGATAAACCAGCAATTAAAGCAAAACACCATAGACAAGTAACTAACAAAATGGTTTTTATAAGTTTACCATGTTTTAAGCGTTCAATGGGTTTAAAAACAAGCGTTAAAATGATTAAAATAATACCAACATGCAGCCCCGAAACCGCTAAAATATGTATGGCACCAGCATTGGTGTAACTGGTGTAAACTTCTTCGCTTATGTCTTGCCGTTGCCCAAGTAGTAAGGCATTAATTATAGCGAGTTCGTTAGGTTTAAAATTGTAAGGTTTTAGCTTTAAATTGATGTGTTCTCGAATATTATCAGCAAGTCCAAAAAGGGTGTGAGTATCATCATTTACTTTTAAGAGCGATTCATTTTTAGTAAATATTTGATGATAGATGTATTTTTTTTCAAGGTATTTTTTATAATCAAATTGATGCGGATTTAAAGGATGAATAAGATTCTGAAATCCCATGTTTCCAATAACAATCTCATCTACTTTTAAAGCCGATAGCGAGGAATCTTTTTGAATGTTTAATAACGATTTTCCTGAAACCGTTTCGTCATTAATCTTTAAAACATCAATAATATATTTGTCGTAATAATTTCCAGGTTTTAAAACTTCTCTAATTCTAAATGTTATAGTTTCTGCTGTATCTTTTTCAAGTGAAACAAGTTTAGAATAATGATTTGAAAAGTTTTTTTGATTATGAAATGAAGTTGTTAAAACACCAATAAAAATCATTAAAATATAGGCTAAAACCCCAAACCAAATGGTTTTAATAAATTGTTTTCTTGCTATTAAAAGGAAGATGAATAAAATGACTAATAGTGCAACAGTTATATATAAGTTTAAATGAATTGGGATAGGGTGTAAGTACGAAAGTATAATTCCTATAATTAAGAAACATGTTAATTTAATGATTGTGAAATTAAATAGCTTCATTATTGAAAGTTACTAAAAAACTATAAAACCAAATGATTTTTTAGCGTTACTACTGTTTGTTAATTAGTTAAAAACAGTCTAGGTTCTAAAAACGTAGCGGTCTAAAATCTTTTTTCTAAAGAACACGTCTTGCTTGAACAAAAGCAAAATACCAATAACGTTCAGATAACTCTGAGGTTATAACACCATTACTAGTTGTTGCATGTATAAACTCTACTCGACCTACTCGCGAGGATGTTACAATGCCAACATGATTTACTTTCCGACTATTTTTTTTGGTTGCAAAAAAGAGCAAATCACCTTTTTTAACTTCTTTTAAGTCTATCCAATCGCCACTAATAGCTAAGTCTTTTGTAGTTCTAGGAAGTTGAATAGCTTCACTTTTAAAAGACGTGTAAATTAACCCTGAACAATCCATACCTTTTTTTGTAGTGCCACCATATTTATAGCGAACACCTTCAAATTTTTTGGCGTAATCAATAATATTATCAGCTTTAAAAAGTGGTTTTGCTTCTGATTTTTTAACAATTACTGTATGTTTTTTATTTACTGATTTTGAAGATTTACAGCTGCTAAAACTGATAATTAATATAAGTATAAAAAGAAGCTTCTTCATAATTAAACTAAGCTTGTAAAGATTTGTAAATCAGTTTAGCTGTTTTTTCACTAGCGCCTTTGCCACCCAATTTTTTTTCTAAATCGTAATAATCTAAAAATAATTGCTTTCGTTTTTCAGAACTGAGTATTAATTCTAACTCGTCCTTTAATCTTTTTTTATTGAAATCATTTTGAATAAGCTCCGTAACAACTTCTCTATCCATGATTAAATTAACTAAAGAAATGTATTTTAAAGTAATAATCCGTTTAGCTATTTGATACGAAATATTACTGCCTTTATAGCAAACTACTTGTGGTACTTTAAATAGTGCGGTTTCAAGGGTAGCGGTTCCAGAAGTCACTAAGGCCGCAAAGGAAACACTTAATAAATCGTATGTTTTGTTATCGATAAAACTAATAGTCGAGTTTTTAATAAAGGATTTATAAAACTCAAAATCTTGACTTGGCGCACCTGCAATAACAAATTGGTAGTCCGGAAAATCATCAACTAAGCTCAACATAATAGAAAGCATTTTGGTAATTTCTTGTTTTCTGCTACCAGGTAAAAGTGCAATAATAGGTTTGTCGTTTAGTTTGTACGTCGCTCTAAATTCAAACTCATTAATCTGCGTTCTATCAGCAATAGCATCAATTAAAGGATGCCCAACAAAAGTAACATCGTAATCAAATTTATCTTTATAAAAATCTTTTTCAAAAGGAAGGATAACATACATCGCATCAACATCTCTTTTAATGGCATGCACTCTATTAGCTCTGGATGCCCAAACTTGTGGCGAAACGTAGTAATTGGTTTTAAAACCTTTTTGTTTTGCCCATTTTGCAATGCGTAAATTAAAACCGGAATTATCTATAAAAATTATAACGTCTGGATTAAAAGCCTCAATATCTTTTTTACAAAACGAAATGTCTTTAAATATTTTGTTGAGGTTCATAATAACTTCAACAAAACCCATAAAGGCGCGCTCTTTGTAATGCTTTACTAAAGTACCACCAACGTTTTGCATAAGGTCGCCACCCCAAAACCTAAAATTAGCATTGGCATCTTCTTTTTGCAATGCTTTCATTAAGTTAGAGGCGTGTAAATCACCCGATGCTTCACCAGCAATTATGTAATACTTCATTTTCTTGTTGTCAGGTCGAGCGCAGTCGAGACCTATCAATTAATGCACGAAACCTCTCGAAAACTGCGTTCGTATCTTTAATCAAAATATATTTTGATTTCGATAATGCTCGAGGGGATAAAATAATATTAAAACAGTTTAAAAACAAAAGTAAAAACAGCAATAAAAACAGTTATTAATAAAACACCACGTGCTCTATAATCTTGTTTTTTTCTTATAAAGATAAAAAAAGCAGCCAAGTTTAAAATAGCACCTAAACTTATTAATTTACCCAAAAAACCTTCAGAAGCTGCATTCTTTATTACGGTAGTAAAATCGTCTCCACCTCCTAAAAATGTCGCCGCTAAAATAAGGCCGATAGCGTTTGCAATCAATCCTACAAACATGCCTATAAATATATCTTTTCTAATCATTTAAATTCCAATTTTTTAATGTTTTTATATGTTTGTGCGCCGTTAAATCGAATTGTGTTGGAACAACAGAAACATAATTGTTTTCTAGCGCCCATTCGTCGGTGTCTTCTCCACCATCTAAATTTACAAATTTTCCAGAAAGCCAGTAATAATCTCTTCCTTGAGGATTTTGTCGTTTATCAAAAGCTTCAACCCAATTCGCTTTAGCTTGTCGGCAAATCTTTATACCTTTTATGTTTTCTTTTGAAATATTTGGGATGTTAACATTTAAAACCACATCATTTGGTATGCCGTGTTTTAAAGCGTTTTCGGTAATGGTTTTTACAAACGGTTTGCAAGCTTCAAAATTAGCTTTCCAATTGTAATCTAATAGCGAAAACCCAATGGCTGGAATACCTTCAATACCTGCCTCAATTGCAGCACTCATAGTGCCTGAGTAAATCACATTTATTGATGAGTTTGAACCATGATTAATACCAGAAACACATAAGTCGGGTGTTCTGTCTAATATTTCTCTAATACCTAATTTTATACAATCAGCAGGAGTTCCAGAGCAGCTATATTCTAATTGTGGTTCGTTTTTGATGCCAATTTGTCTTACATATAAAGTCGAGTTTATTGTAATGGCGTGTCCCATACCGCTTTGCGGACTATCTGGAGCAACCACCACAACATCTCCAATAGTGTTCATAACCTCTATTAGAGTTCTAATACCTGGCGCATTAATACCATCGTCGTTAGTAACTAAAATTAATGGTTTTTTTGTCATATTATGTTTATAAAAACATCGCTAAAATACATAATTTAGATAGTAAACACTTAATTTCTTCGCTTTAACAAAAAATTAGTAGCATTTGCCTTTATTGGCATGGTTTTTTCTTTATTTTAGTAGAAAATAATTATCAAATTTGTTTGATGATGACTATTTTAAATAGTTAAGAAAAAGATAAATACATGAAAAATATTATGAAGAGGAATTATAAAGTATTGTTATTAACAGTTTTGCTAGCTTTTGCATCGTGTAGTTTTACTGCTAAAACATTTGACGATTCAGATAAAGATAAAATGTTAATTCATATTATTAAAAGTGTTTTAGAACAACTTCATTTTGATCCTATAGCAATGGATGATGCGTTTTCAGCAGAATTATTCTCAGATTATATAGAAACTATCGATCCTTTAAAACGCTATTTCTACGAATCAGATTATAAAGACTTCGAAAAGTATAAATTAACTATTGACGATCAGATACAAATCTCAGACATTACGTTTTTTAATGTGACGCACGAACGCATGATAAAGCGCATTCAAGAAGCTAAATCATTATATAAAGAAGTATTATCAAAACCTTTTGATTACACTAAAGATGAAGTCTTTGATACCAATTCTGATAACATCGCTTACGCTAAAAATAGAAAAGAATTAAAAGAGCGTTGGAGACAACAGCTTAAGTTTTCAACACTTACTAATTATGATGATATTTATACACAGGAAAAACAAGCTAAAGAAAAAGACCCGTCTTATGTAATGAAGACCGAAAAAGAAATTGAAAAAGAAGCTCGTGAAGCCATGTTAAAATCGCTAGACATATACTTTAATGATAACATAGATGATTTAAAACGAGAAGACTATTTTGCTGTTTATGTTAATGCTATTGTAGAAGAGTTTGATCCACACACATATTACTTGGCACCTCGCAGTAAAGAAGTTTTCGACCAACGTATGTCTGGGAAATTAGAAGGCATTGGAGCAGGACTTCAAAAACGTATGGATTATATTAAAATTACTTATTTAGTTTCTGGTGGTCCAGCGTGGCGAGGTAAAGAACTAGAGATAGATGATGTTATTTTAAAGGTAAAACAAGAAAATGAAGAAGTGCCAATTAGTATTGTTGGTATGCGTATAGATGATGCTATTAAATTAATAAAAGGCCCAAAAGGAACTAAAGTAACTTTAACTATTAAAAAAATAGATGGCACGATTAAAGATGTTACCATTACAAGAGATATTGTAGAGTTAGGTGAAACTTATGCAAAAGCATCAATGGTAGAAAAGAATAATAAGAAGTTTGGCGTTATTAATTTGCCTTCATTTTATTTAGATTTTAATGATTATAAGAAACTAAATGCAGCAGCAGATGTTAAGAAAGAGATTGAGCGTTTAAAGGCTGAAGGCATGGAAGGATTAGTGCTTGATTTACGTAATAATGGTGGTGGCTCGTTGCCAGCAGTAGTAGATATGGCTGGTTTATTTATAAAAGATGGACCAATTGTTCAAGTACGCTCAACAGGTAAGCCAAAAGAAGTTTTAAAAGATAAAGATAAGTCGATTGCTTGGGACGGGCCATTAGTTATTCTTGTTAACGAAATATCTGCATCTGCATCAGAAATTATGGCTGCAGCTATGCAAGATTATAAACGTGCTATTATTATTGGAAGTAAGCAGACTTATGGCAAGGGGACAGTTCAGAATGTGATGAATTTAAATAATATAGTTAGAAACAATACGGCTGGAGACCTAGGGGCATTGGCATTAACTACACAAAAATACTATAGAATCAATGGTGGCTCGGTACAATTAGAAGGCGTGAAGAGTGATGTTAAAGTACCTGGGCGATTTAGTTATATAGATGTGGGCGAAAAAGATAAAGACAACCCATTGCCATGGGATGAAATTGATGCTGCTGATTATGCGGTTTGGGATAGTTATTTTGATTACGATAAAACCATTAATAAAAGCAAAGAAAGAATGAGTAATAATGAGCAATTAAAGCTTATTGATGAAAATGCTAAATGGGTAAAAAGTAAAATAGATGAAACCTTAGTGCCACTAAATTATGAAAAGTATAAAGCAGTAAATGATATGAATGAGTTAGAGTCCAAACGTTTTGATGCTATTTCAAACTATAAAACAAACTTAACGTTTACATCTCACACTTATGAAAAAAAACTTTTTGAAAGTGACACGACCGATTTAAAAGAAAAAAGAGAAAGTTGGCACCAAAGCTTAAGTAAAGATGTATATATTGAAGAAGCTTTAAATGTGCTTGAAGATTTAAAAATGTCTTACGCTATTAAAAAAGTAGCAACTATAAAAGATTAAGCTATATAATGTAGTGTTAAAACAGTTAACGCTCTAAAAGTTGTTTTTAAGCTTTTGGAGCGTTTTTTGATTTGTAAGTAGTCTAGGCAAAAAGAAAATTAGCTTGAAGATAAATCCATATTGGCATTTAAACCATCAATATAATCTAATACATTATCTTTCCCAATATCTTTAGATGATGAGGTTATAAAGTAATTTGGTATGTCTTCCCAGGTTTCTAAAAGCACATTTTTATAAGCTTCAACATAATTTTCAATGGCTTTAGGTTTAAGCTTATCAGCTTTAGTAAAAATGATTGAAAATGGTATGCCGTTTTCGCCTAACCACTGCATGAATTCTAAATCAATAGGTTGTGGTTTGTGTCTAATATCTACAAGGACAAAAGCAGTAACTAATTGCTCGCGTAAAGCAAAATATTGCGTTATAAATTTCTGAAAAACCTTTTTCGCACTTTTAGAAACACGTGCATAACCATAGCCAGGTAAATCTACTAAATGCCAGTTTTTATTAATTAAAAAATGATTAATAAGCTGTGTTTTTCCTGGTCTCCCAGAGGTTTTTGCTAAGCTTTTTCGGCTGGTTAGCATATTAATTAGCGACGATTTTCCAACATTGCTCCTGCCAATAAAGGCATATTCTGGTAGCATGCTCTTTGGGCATTTTGTAACATCAGAATTGCTCATTACAAATTCTGCAGATTTGATATGCATAATTATTTTTGTTGTTCCTAAGAAGTTAGGAATCTTATTAATTGAACTTGGTTTTTGTAATAAAATTAAAATTTATAGCCCTCTTTTCTTTAACCAAGCATCAAGAATTTGGTTAAACTCATTAGGGTGCTCCATCATAGCTGCGTGTCCACATTTATCAATCCAAAACAACTCTGAATCTGGTAAAAGTTCATTAAATTCTTCGGCAACTTCAGGAGGTGTAACATTGTCGTTTTTCCCCCAAATAATACACGTTGGTGTTTGCATTTTTGGTAAATCCTTAGCCATATTATGCCTAATCGCACTTTTTGCTATGGCTAGTGTTTTTATAAGCTTATTACGATCGTTTACTGTTTCGTAAACCTCGTCAACGATTTCTTTAGTAGCAACTGCAGGGTCGTAAAACACATCCTGAGCTTTCTTTTTTATCACTTCGTAATCGCTTCGTTTTGTATATCCGCCTCCCATAGCACTTTCGTAAAGCCCAGAGCTACCTGTAATTATTAAAGCCTTTACTTTTTCCGGGAATAATTTTGTGTGGTATAAGCCTATATGCCCACCAAGAGAATTGCCTAATAAAATTACATCATCAAAACCTTTAAACTCAATAAAATCATGCAAATATTTAGCAAAACTTTTTACGTTGGTTTTAAGTAAAGACATGTTATAGATTGGTAATTCTGGAATAATAACTTTATATCCTTTTTCGCTAAAAAACTTTGTTACAGAATCAAAATTGCTTAAACCACCCATTAAACCATGTAAAACAATAATGGGTTTACCTTCTCCTATTTCAATATAGCTATAATTCTTCTCTTTTTTTAAACGATGCGTCATTAACTAATCAGTCTTTTTTCGTTAAAAACAAATATAGTTATTTCATTCATATTTCAATCATTTTAATTAAAGCTCATGAGGAATTGTTTTTAAATTAAGATGTTAATAAAGTGTTTGTGTTAATAGATTTTATGTAATTGACTGATAGTAAGTAATTAAAAAGGTTTTTATTATTTAATATCTATTTAAAAGTGCATTTAATCGAAAAATTATTAACAAAGTGTAGTAAAGTGGTAAAATGTGGAGTATTTTTTGATATATTTGAAACTTAAACCCGATAACGAATAGAAATCGCTTTGAACTCATTAATAGGAACATACGATTGTAAAATAGACGCTAAAGGCAGGCTTATGATGCCTTCTGGTATGAAAAAGCAATTGGCTACTATTTTAAATGATGGGTTTGTATTGAGGCGCTCGGTTTTTCAACCATGCTTAGAGTTGTACCCCATGAGCGAATGGCAAGCAGTAATGCAAAAGGTAAATAAGCTAAATAGGTTTAAGAAAAAGAATAACGATTTTATTCGTCGATTTAATGCAGGAGCAAGAATGGTTGATATTGATGGGAGTGGGCGATTACTAATTCCGAAAGATCTTATTGGTTTTGCTGGTATTTCTAAAAACATAGTCATTTCTCCAGCGGTAAACATTATTGAAATATGGGATAAAGATAAGTACGAACAGGTTATTGATGATGCTGCAATGGATTTTGCTGATTTAGCTGAAGAAGTTATGGGACAAGATGAAGACGAGCATGGAATATCATAATCCAGTTTTGCTTAAAGAAACCGTTGATGGTTTGAATATCAAGGAAGATGGTGTTTATGTAGATGTAACCTTTGGAGGTGGTGGGCATAGTAAAGAAATACTAAAACGTCTTGGTGAAAATGGAAAGTTGTTTGGTTTTGATCAAGATTTAGATGCTCTTGAAAATACAATTGATGATGACAGATTTACGTTGATTCATGAGAATTTTAGATATGTAAAGCGATTTTTGAGATTTCATGGTGTTAAGCAAGTTGATGGTGTTTTAGCAGATTTTGGAGTGTCATCGCATCAATTTGATGTTGCCGAGCGTGGTTTTTCAACACGCTTTGATGCGGATTTAGATATGAGAATGAATCAAAAAAATGACTTATCAGCATTTCATGTGGTTAATGAATATGAAGAAGAACAATTAAAACAAGTGTTTTTGCAGTATGGTGAATTAAGGGCTGCTCCAGCAATGGCAAGATTAATTGTTGAACACAGAGAAACCGAAAAAATTAAAACAAGCGAACAGTTAAAAAAAGTATTAAAAAAGTTTTTGCCACCAAGACATGAAAATAAAGTGTTGGCTCAAATTTATCAAGCCATTAGAATTGAGGTAAATCAAGAAATTGAAGCATTAAAGGAGTTTCTGCAGCAAACACCAGAAATATTAAAAGCAGGAGGTCGTTTAAGTTTTATATCCTATCACTCTTTAGAAGATAGATTAGTAAAGCGTTTTATAAGAAACGGACTTTTTGAAGGTGAGCCAGAACGCGATATGTTTGGGAATTTTGAAGTGCCGTTAAAAAAAGTGAATGGTTTAATTGTTCCGTCAAAAGAAGAGATAAAAATAAATAATAGAGCAAGAAGCGCAAAACTTCGCATTGCTGAAAAAATATAATAACAGATTGAAAAAAAGCATCTACAGTATATTAAAAGGAACATTTTTAGTGAGCGACGATTCATTTAAAAATTGGCGCATGATTCTTTTTATCTCTGGATTAGCTATAGTAATGATTGCGAGTTCGCATAGTGCTGATAAGAAAGTATATGAAATTGCGCGATTAAAAAATGAAGTAAACGAAATGCGGTCTGCATTTATAGACGGTAGATCTAAATTAATGCGTCTTAAAATGGAATCGGCAGTAGTTATTAAAATGAAAGAAAAAGGATTATCGCCATCGATAATTCCGCCAAAAAAAATAAAAATAAAATCTCAAAAATAAAAAGTAAACCTTGGCAGTAAACGAGAAAGGCATATTAAACCGATTGTATTTTATAGCAGGATGTATGTTCATCTTCGGCGTTGCTGTGGTGTTTAAATTGGTGAGTATTCAGTTTTTGCAGGGTGATAAATATAAAGTCATGGCAAGCGAGCGTATTGTTAAAGATGTAATAATTCCAGCAAATCGAGGTAATGTGTATTCGGCTAATGGGAATTTATTAGCAACATCGATTCCTAAATACGATATTAGAATAGATGCTATTACGCCAACTTTAAAAGTATTTGAAAAGCATTTAAAACCTTTAAGTGATTCGCTTTCAAAATACTCAGGAAAATCGTCAAACTATTATCAAAAGGAAATCAGAAAAGCCAGAGCGAATAAGAACAGGTATTATTTGTTGGCTAGAAATATTGGGTATTCAGATTATATAAGAATTCGAAATTTTCCATTATTAAACCTAGGTGCTTTTAAAGGCGGGCTGATTGTAGAGCAAACTACCAAGCGCGAACATCCAATGGGAGGTATAGCACAACGTACTATTGGTTATGAACGTTTTGATGAAAAAGGCAATGTGACACGCCCAGGAATTGATGGTGCCTATGGTATTCAATATTTACGAGGGACTGATGGGAAAAGAAAAAAACAGCAAATTGGAAAAGGGCAATGGAAGCCTTTGAGTGATGCTAATGAAATTGAGCCTAAAGATGGTTACGATGTCTATACAACCATAGATGTGAATATTCAAGATATAGCGCATCATGCGCTTTTGGAGCAGTTAGAAAAATATAAAGCTGATCATGGTTGTGTTGTGGTTATGGAAACGAAAACTGGCGAGGTAAAAGCTATAGCAAATTTAGGTAGAAATTCTAATGGACATTATTATGAAAGGAGAAATTATGCAGTGTGGGAATCTCATGAACCTGGTTCGACATTTAAATTAATGGCAATTACGGCTGCTCTTGAAGATAAAGTAATTGATACGAGTGATGTGGTAGATACTGAGAAAGGCATCTTAACGTTCTATGGAAAAAAAGTAAGAGACTCAAAGTATGGGGGTTACGGTAAAATATCAATCTCTGAAGCTTTTGAAGTGTCATCAAATACAGGAATAGTAAAAGCTATCGATCAGGCTTATGGAAAAAATCCTAGCAAGTTTGTGGATAGACTTTATGCTATGAGTTTAAATGAAAAATTAGGATTACAAATTATTGGTGAGTCAAGTCCAATTATTCCAGATCCAAGAATTAAAAATAAGCGTTGGAGTGGTATTGCATTACAATGGATGGCTTATGGTTACGGTGTGTCGTTTACACCTTTACAAACCCTAACATTTTATAATGCAATTGCTAATGACGGCAAAATGGTAAAGCCACAATTTTTAAAAGAGGTTAAGGAATTTGATAGAGTTGTTGAGCCTTATAAAGTAGAGGTGATAAACAAACAAGTTTGCTCGAAAGAAACCGTTGCTAAAGTGCAGCAATTATTAAAGAATGTTGTTGAGAAAAAGCACGGAACAGGTAATAGGTTGTATTCTGAAAATTTCTCAATGGCAGGTAAAACAGGAACTTGCCAAAAAGATTATCGAGACAAAGAAAAGCTAAATTATATTTCATCTTTTGCTGGGTATTTTCCAGCTGATAATCCCAAGTATTCTTGCATTGTTGTAATACATGAGCCTGATAAAAGTGTTGGCTATTATGGTGCTGATGTATCTGGTCCAGTATTTAAAAAAATAGCTCAAAAAATATTTACAGATACACCGATTATTGATGAGGTTGAATCATTAAAAGTTAAAAGAGCATCAACTGAAAAAGAATACGAAAGTTTTTATCAAACTGCACAAACTTACAAAACTATTATGCCAAACGTAGTAGGCTTACCAGCAATGGATGCCTTAGCATTGTTAGAGAATATGGATGTAAATGTAAAAGTGAAACTCGACGGTAGCGGTATTATAAAAGAGCAATCAATTAGTAAAAATGTAAAACTTAAAAACAATCAAACCATTGTTTTAAAAGCATCATGATGATATTAAAAGACATATTATACAAAGTAGCTCTCAACGCTGTTGTTGGAAGTACTGGTGTGTCTATTAATAATATTCATTTTGATTCTAGAAACATTAAGGAAGCCGATTTGTTTGTTGCAGTTACAGGTAGCGTTGTTGATGGTCATAAATTTATTGATGTCGCTATAAAAAGTGGAGCAACAGGAATTATTTGCGAAACATTACCAAAAAACTTAATCGATGGTGTTACTTATGTAGAGGTTGATAGTTCTACTAAAGCTTTAGCAATAATCGCATCAAATTTTTACGGTTCGCCATCAGAAAATTTAAAACTTGTTGGAGTTACAGGAACTAACGGGAAAACTACTATTGCAAGTTTATTATGTCAATTATTTAAAAATGCAGGCTATAAAGTTGGATTACTTTCAACGGTTAAAATAGTAGTAGATAATAAAGTATATAACGCAACACATACTACACCAGATTCTTTAACTATAAACAGGTATTTAAAGGAAATGAATGATGTTGGTGTTGAGTTCTGTTTTATGGAAGTTAGCTCTCATGGTATTCATCAAAACAGGGTTGAAGGATTGTGTTTTGAAGGTGGTATTTTTACCAATCTGTCTCACGACCATTTAGATTATCATAACACATTTGCAGAATATCGAGATGTGAAAAAAGCATTTTTTGATGGGCTCTCATCTAAAGCTTTTGCGCTTGTAAATACCGATGATAAAAACGGATTGGTAATGCTGCAAAACACAAAAGCTAAAAAATACACTTATGCATTAAAAGGGTACGCCGATTATAAAGCGCAAATTTTAGAAAATCAATTCGGGGGCTTGTTGTTAAAGCTTAACGACAGTGAGGTTTGGACACGTCTTGTTGGCAATTTTAATGCCTATAATGTATTAGCAATTTACGCCACTGCAGAATTGTTAGGATTAGAAAAAGTTGAAATTTTAAGATTGATTAGCGAGTTGGAAAGCGTAAGCGGAAGGTTTCAATACATCATTTCAGATGAAAAAATAACAGCAATAGTTGATTATGCACATACGCCCGACGCATTGAAAAATGTGTTGGAAACCATTAACAGCATCCGAACTAAAAACGAAGAATTAATAACCGTTGTGGGTTGTGGTGGCGATAGAGATAAAACAAAACGCCCTAAAATGGGGCATATCGCATCAGCGTTAAGTACAAAAGTGATTTTTACAAGTGATAATCCGCGAAGCGAAAAACCTGAAGCTATTCTTGAAGATATTGAAAAAGGTGTCGAGCCTCAAAACTTTAAAAAAATAGTAACCATTTCAGATAGAAAACAAGCTATCAAAACGGCTTGTCAGTTGGCACAACCTAACGACATTATTTTAATAGCAGGAAAAGGGCACGAAACCTATCAAGAAATTAAAGGTGAACGCTTTGATTTTGATGATTATAAAATAGTACAAGAATTTTTAAAACAATTACAGAAATAGAATGCTAGAAGTTGGAAGACTCAAGACCGAAGCAAAAATAAGATGATAATGTCTCAAATAAATAATAATAAACAATAGTATAAATGCTGTATTACCTATTTGAATATTTAGAAAAGCAATTCCAATTTCCGGGAGCGACTCTCTTTGGGTTTTTAACCTTTCGTGCAGCTTTTGCTATGATTTTGTCATTGCTTATTTCTACTATTTATGGAAAAAGAATCATTCGTTTTCTTCAGAAAAAACAAATGGGAGAAACCATAAGAGACTTAGGTTTAGCTGGGCAAGCTCAAAAAGCAGGCACGCCAACAATGGGCGGAATTATTATTATTCTTGCGACATTAATCCCAGTATTATTACTCGCTAAATTAGAAAATATTTATGTCATTTTATTGATTGTTACCACTCTGTGGATGGGCGTTATTGGATTTATAGACGATTATTTAAAGAAATTTAAAAATGATAAAGAAGGTTTAAAAGGACGCTTTAAAATTTTAGGGCAAGTTGGTCTCGGGATCATTATAGGTACAACATTATTTTTTCATGATGATGTTACTATGAAGGAAAAACTCCCGCTAGAAGTACAACAAGAACTTTTAGCAGAAAATCCAAAAATTGAAGCTTCTAAACTATTTAAAGATGAAGTAAAATCAACCAAAACAACTATTCCATTTGTAAAAGGAAACGAATTTGATTATTCAGATTTAATCACATGGATTAGTCCAAACTTAGAAAAGTATGCGTGGATTATATTTATAATAATAACAATTTTAATCATAACAGCAGTTTCTAATGGAGCAAATCTTACAGATGGAATTGATGGATTAGCGGCTGGTACATCAGCAATAATAGTGCTTACTCTGGGGATTTTTGCATGGGTTTCTGGTAATATTATTTTCTCAGAATATCTTAATATCATGTATATCCCAAGGGTTGAGGAAATCACTATTTACATTGCAGCATTTGTTGGTGCACTTATAGGATTTTTATGGTATAACACATACCCAGCTCAAGTGTTTATGGGAGATACAGGAAGTTTAACTATTGGTGGCATTATAGCAGTAATTGCTATTGCTGTTAGAAAAGAATGGCTAATTCCTGTTTTGTGTGGTATTTTTTTAGCAGAAAATTTATCAGTAGTCATGCAGGTAGGGTGGTTTAAATATACCAAGAAGAAGTATGGTGAGGGGCGACGCATTTTTAAAATGTCGCCATTACATCATCATTTTCAAAAATTAGGATATCATGAAAGTAAAATAGTTACACGTTTTTGGATTGTTGGGATTTTGCTTGCAATACTATCAATAGTGACATTGAAGATAAGATAGATGAAAAAGCTTGTTGTTTTAGGGGCAGGGGAAAGTGGTGTTGGTGCAGCACTTTTAGGGAAAGCAAAAGGATACCAAGTTTTTGTTTCAGACAACCAAAAAATAAAAGAAAAATATAAACAAGTTCTTATACATAATGAGATTGAATGGGAAGATGAAAAGCATTCTGAGGATAAAATTCTAAATGCAAACATCGTAATGAAAAGCCCGGGAATTCCAAATAAAGTGCCTTTGGTGAAACAAATTCATGAAAAGGGAATTACTGTAGTTTCTGAAATTGAATTTGCGTCAAAATTTACCAAAGCTTGCATTGTTGGAATCACAGGAAGTAACGGTAAAACCACTACAGCAACATTAACGCACCATATTTTAAAACAAGAATTGAATGTTGGGTTAGCTGGAAATATTGGAGATAGTTTTGCGAAACAGATTTTAGAAGATGATTTTGAAAATTACGTGTTAGAGATTAGTAGTTTTCAATTAGATGATATTGTTGATTTTAAACCAAAAATAGCTGTTATTACTAATATAACGCCAGATCATTTAGATAGATATGATTATCAATTTGAAAACTACATTGCCTCAAAATTCAGAATAGCTATGAATCAAACAAAAGATGATTATTTGATTTATGATGCCGATGATGAAGTGATTACTAATCATTTAAAAAACAACCCAGCTCAATCCAAATTATTGCCGTTTTCATTAACAAAAACTATTGAAAATGGTGCGTATTTAGACAAAGAAGAAATTATTATAACAATAGATAACAACCAAATAATTATGCCAACAACAAATCTAGCATTAGAGGGAAAACACAATATTAAAAATGCGATGGCTGCTTCAACAGTCGCTCATTTATTAAAAATTAGAAAACAAACCATTCGCGAAAGTTTAGAAAACTTTCAGGGTGTCGAGCACCGCTTAGAGCACGTATTAAAAATTAATAAAGTACAATACATAAACGACTCAAAAGCTACCAATGTTAACGCG
The DNA here is from genome assembly GCF_964021735.1 of uncultured Wocania sp. NCBI lineage: Bacteria > Pseudomonadati > Bacteroidota > Flavobacteriia > Flavobacteriales > Flavobacteriaceae > Wocania > uncultured Wocania sp. The sequence goes on from NZ_CAXIBN010000005.1 coordinate 30,201, forward strand.
ACGTATTATGCTCTTGAAAGTATGGATGCGCCAACAGTTTGGATTGTTGGAGGAGTAGATAAAGGGAATAATTATGAAGAGCTTTTTCAGTTTGTAAACGAAAAAGTAAAAGCAATTATTTGTTTAGGCGTTGATAACGAAAAACTAATAAACACGTTTGGTGGAATGGTAGATATTATAATTGAAACTCAATTTATGAGCGAAGCTGTAAAAATAGCTTATAAGGTTGCCGAAGCTGGAGATAGTGTATTATTATCACCAGCATGTGCAAGTTTTGATTTGTTTGAAAATTACGAGGACAGAGGTCGTCAATTTAAAAATGCAGTAAGGAATTTATAAAAATAAGTGCGGACATTATTTAAAAACATAAAGGGAGATCGTTTAATTTGGGCAATAGTTGCGTTGTTGGCAATACTATCATTCTTGCCTGTTTATAGTGCTGCAAGTAATTTAGCGTATAGGGCTGGAAATAGTAACACTTTTGCATTTTTTGTTAAGCACTTTATGCATTTGTTTTTAGGGTTTGCTATAATGTACGGCGTGCATAAAATTCCATACAGATATTTTAAGGGTTTGTCTTTAATAATGATTCCTATAATATTGGTTTTATTAGGGGTTACTATGTTGCAAGGCACTACAATTGAAGGAGCAAATGCAAGCAGATGGATTCAAATACCAATTGTAGGCATGTCGTTTCAAACATCCACATTAGCATCGGTTGTACTGATGGTTTATGTAGCGCGATATATGTCTAAAATAAAAGATAAATCAGTAACTTTTAAAGAATCCATATTACCACTTTGGATTCCTGTTTTTCTTGTTTTAATTCTTATTCTTCCAGCTAATTTTTCAACGGCAGCTATAATGTTTTTAATGGTTGTCATGTTGGTTTTTTTAGGCGGATATCCAATTCGATATTTAGCAGTTATTATAGGTTCTGGTATTTTAGTCTTGGTATTATTTGTGTTGGTGGCTAAAGCATTTCCTGATGCTATGCCAAATAGAATTGATACTTGGATGAGCAGAATTGAGAGTTTTTCTGATGCTGAAGATACTGTAGCCGATTATCAAATTGAAAAAGCAAAAATAGCCATAGCCTCAGGAGGTATTCAAGGTGTTGGTCCAGGAAAAAGTATTCAAAAGAATTTTTTACCGCAATCGTCATCCGATTTTATTTTTGCCATAATTATTGAAGAATATGGCTTGTTAGGTGGTTTTACAATTATGATTTTATACATGTGGCTATTGTTTAGAATTGTTATAGCAGCGCAAAAATCGGATACCATTTTCGGTAAACTTTTAGTGCTTGGTGTAGGTTTGCCTATTGTGTTTCAAGCCTTAATTAATATGGCAGTTGCAGTAGAATTGTTCCCAGTTACAGGGCAAACATTACCATTAATTAGTAGTGGTGGTACATCTATTTGGATGACGTGCTTAGCTATAGGAATTATACTGAGTGTAAGTGCTAAACGAGAAGAAATAAAAGAACAAGAAAATAATGAAGATAACCCGTTAGAAATTCTAAGCGAAGCATTATAAGTTTAATGACTTCTTTGGAATTTGGATTTTAAATATTGGAATTTTAAGAATAAACATTCGTGAATTAGTGGTAAAAAAAGAAACATACAAAATTATTCTTTCCGGAGGAGGAACAGGAGGTCATATTTATCCTGCTATTGCCATTGCAAACGAAATAAAGTCTCGTTATCCAGATGCCGAATTTTTATTTGTTGGTGCTAAAGATCGTATGGAAATGGAAAAAGTGCCACAAGCAGGCTATGATATTAAAGGCTTGTGGATTTCTGGAATTCAGCGAAAACTGACTTTAAAGAACCTAATGTTTCCTTTTAAATTGAATAGTAGTTTATGGCGAGCTCGTTCAATTATTAGATCTTTTAAACCAGATGTAGTTATAGGTACGGGAGGTTTTGCAAGTGGTCCAATGTTGTATTTGGCTGCATTAAATAAGATTCCAAGCTTAATACAAGAGCAAAATTCGTATCCAGGAATTACTAATAAATTGCTAGGAAAAAAAGCAAATAAAATATGTGTGGCTTATGATGATTTAGAGCGCTTTTTCCCTAAAGATAAACTCATAAAAACAGGAAATCCGGTACGTCAAGATTTGCTAGATATTGAAACTAAAACGGTTGAGGCAAAAAATCATTTCAACTTAAAACACGGAAAACGTACGCTTTTAGTTATTGGTGGTAGCTTGGGTTCAAGACGTATAAACGAATTGATTGAAAAAGAGTTGGATTTTTTTGATACTCAAAATGTGCAAATAATTTGGCAATGCGGTAAGTTGTATTATCAACAATATAAAATTTATGGAAATACAAAGAATGTGCAGGTCTATGAGTTTTTAAACAATATGGATTTTGCTTATGCTGCAGCAGATGTAGTAATTTCAAGAGCTGGAGCTATTTCGGTTTCAGAATTATGTATTGTAGGTAAACCTGTAATATTTATTCCGTCGCCAAATGTCGCAGAAGATCATCAAACAAAAAATGCCATGGCAGTAGTTAACAATAATGCGGCATTATTAATTAAAGAAGAAGATTTAGATGCCGATTTCGAGAATAAGTTTTCACAGTTAATTGCAGCTCCAGAAAAACAAAAAGAACTGGGAGATAATATAAAAAAATTAGCATTAGTTAATGCAACAAAAGAAATAGTAGACGAAGTAGAAAAATTACTTAAAAGTAAATGAATTTAAACAGCATACATAACATCTATTTTATTGGTATTGGTGGCATAGGCATGAGTGCCTTGGCACGCTATTTTAATGCTAATAATAAAAATGTAGCTGGTTACGACAAAACACAAACCATAATAACAGAGGCGTTAGCAGCTTTAAATATTCAAATTCATTTTGAAGATTCGGTAAACAATATAGATGCTAAATTTTTAAATCCAGAAAATACCTTGGTAGTTTATACGCCAGCAATCCCTAAAACCCACATCGAATTAAATTATTTTAAATCTAACGGATTTAAGGTTTTAAAACGTTCGGAAATTTTAGGGTTAATAACCGAAAATACTTTTTGTTTGGCAGTAGCAGGAACACACGGAAAAACAACAACAACAAGTATTTTGGGGCATTTAATGCACGAATGCGATGTTAAGTTAACGGCTTTTTTAGGTGGTATTAGTGAAAATTATAATTCTAATTTAATACTAAAAGGGACAGAGGTTTCAGTTGTTGAAGCTGATGAATTTGATCGTTCATTTTTAACGCTATCTCCAGATTTAGCATGTATAACTTCAATGGATGCGGATCATTTAGATATTTACGGAAAAGCTTCAGAATTAATAAATTCATTTGAAGATTTTTCAAAAAAAATAAAGCCTAATGGAAAATTATTTATAAAAAACGGATTACCATTAAAGGGTATTACTTACGGTATTGAAGATGATTCAGATTACAGCATTCAAAATATAAAAATAGAAAATGGTACTTATGTTTTTGATGTAAAAACACCAAAAATAGTACTTGAAAATTTACAATTTAACCTACCTGGGAGACATAATTTGTCGAATGCATTAATAGCCTTGGCGATGGCTGTAGAATATGGTTGCCCAAACCAACAGCTCGCCAAAGCTTTAGCATCTTATAAAGGGGTTAAACGCCGATTTACATATCATATTAAAACTGAGGATTTAGTTTTTATAGATGATTATGCACATCATCCAGAAGAAATAAATGCGGTACATCAAGCGGTTCGAGAAATGTATCCAAACCAAAAAGTGTTGGCTATTTTTCAGCCCCATTTATATTCGAGAACACGTGATTTTATAGACGATTTTGCAAAAAGCTTATCACAATTTGATGAGGTTGTATTATTAGATATATATCCAGCAAGAGAGTTGCCTATTGAAGGGGTAACATCTAATTGGTTATTAGGTAAAATAAATAATAAAAATAAGCAGTTAGTTAGTAAAACAGAATTATTAAAAACCATACATAAAAGCGATGCTCAAATTATATTAACAATTGGTGCTGGCGATATTGGAGAGGAAGTGAAACACATTAAAAAAGAATTAAGTATTGCGAGTTAATTGGAGTTATATAAAAATGATATTTCTACTAGGTTTAGTGGTTTTTTTGTTTGCTTTTTCATTACATAGAAATGAGCAAAGAATATTAACAAAACCTCATGTAAAATTTATTGGAGATAACAATCTTTTTATTACAAACGAAACTGTTAGTAAATTGTTAATACAAAATTATAAAGGGATTAAAAATGTAACTAAAGAAACTTTAGTTTTGAATGAATTAGAGAATGCCCTAAAATCTAATCCCATGATTAAATCTGCAGAAGTGTATGTTGCTGTTAATGGTACGCTTAACGCAGAGATTGAACAGAAAACACCTATTGCAAGAGTCAGTACAAATGCGTCTTATTATATTGATGATGAAGGTTTTTATATGCCACTATCAAATAATTATTCGGCTAGAGTACCTTTAGTTACTGGTTATGTTGAAAAAAACAACTTAAAAAATGTCTATAAAGTAGCAAGTAAAGTTAGTCAAGATGATTTTTTAAAAAAGAATGTTATCGAAATTCATCAAAGTGCTAATAAAAAAATATACTTAAAACTAAGGCAGTGTAAGTTTTTAGTTCAATTAGGTGATGTTAATTTTTTAAATAAGAAAATTAGTAACCTAAAAGCGTTTTATCAAAAAAATCAAAAAGAAAAGACGCTTAATAATTATAGCAAAGTCAATTTGCAATTTGAAAACCAAGTAGTGTGTAGTAAATAAATTGAATAAGTTATCACTAAGTATTTAATGAAAAGGGCATTAAAAAACTGTGAAAGTATTGAAGGTTAAACCTCAATTATTGAGCAAAACGTAAACCATGGAGCATAATTTAGCAGTAGGATTAGATATAGGAACCACAAAGATTGTGGCTATGATTGGTCGTAAAAACGAGTACGGCAAAGTCGAGATTTTGGGCATTGGTAAGTCTAAAAGTTTAGGTGTGCACCGCGGTGTTGTAAACAATATTACGCAAACGATCCAATCTATTCAGCAGGCTGTTCAAGAAGCCGAAGTTGCAGCCGACATGAAAATTATGGGTGTTACGGTAGGTATTGCAGGACAACATATACGTAGCCTCCAACATAGTGATTACATAACCAGATCAAATTCAGAAACGGTTATTGATGATAATGATATTGATAGACTTATTAACCAAGTGCATAAATTGGTAATGCTTCCGGGTGAAGAAATTATTCATGTATTACCACAAGAATATAAAGTTGATGGACAAGCTGAAATAAAAGAACCAATAGGGATGTATGGTGGACGGTTAGAAGCTAATTTTCACGTTGTTGTAGGGCAAGTGTCATCTATCAGAAATATAGGGCGTTGTGTACAAAGTGCAGGCTTAAATTTAGAAGGCATCACTTTAGAACCTTTAGCATCAGCAAATGCGGTACTAAGTCAAGAAGAAAAAGAAGCAGGAGTAGCGTTGATAGATATAGGTGGCGGAACAACAGATTTAGCCATTTTTAGAGATGGTATTATTCGTCATACCGCAGTAATTCCATTTGGTGGAAATGTAATTACTGAAGATATTAAAGAAGGTTGCTCAATCATTGAAAAGCAAGCGGAATTATTAAAAATAAAATTCGGTTCAGCATGGCCAGGAGAAAATAAGGACAATGAAATAGTATCTATTCCAGGGTTACGAGGTAGAGAACCAAAAGAAATTACTCTAAAAAATCTGTCTAAAATAATTCATGCCCGAGTAGTAGAAATTGTAGAGCAGGTTTATGTTGAGATTAAAAATTACGGTCACGAAGAGCAAAAAAAGAAACTAATTGCAGGTATTGTTTTAACAGGTGGTGGGAGTCAATTAAAACATTTAAAGCAGTTAGTAGAATATATAACAGGAATGGATACCAGAATTGGGTACCCGAATGAGCATTTAGCTGGCGATAGTGATGAAGATATTACCAGTCCGTTATACGCCACAGCAGTTGGTTTGGTTTTAGATGGTTTAAAGCGTCAAGAACGAAAACAAATTGAGCAACAGCACGAAAAAGAAATTGAAGAAGCAGAAATTACTGAAGAAGAAATAAAAGAAAAGCCAGTTAAAGAACGGCGTTCGTTCTTAGACAAATTAACAGAGCGTGTTAAAGATTTTTTAGATAACGCAGAGTAGTGAATCCATTGAATTAAAAAAATATAAAAGTATAAAACCCCAGTAAAACAGAATTTATGAGCAGCAAAACAGAATTCGAAAGCATTGCATTTGATTTACCAAAGAATCAGTCAAATGTCATTAAAGTTATTGGTGTTGGCGGTGGTGGCAGTAATGCCATTAACCACATGTTCCAACAAGGCATAAAAGGAGTCGATTTTTACATTTGTAATACAGATGCACAAGCACTTCAAAATAGTGGCGTTCCAAATAAAATCCAATTAGGTGTTAATTTAACCGAAGGATTAGGTGCAGGAGCTAATCCAGATATAGGTGAGCAGTCTGCTGTTGAGAGTTTCGATGATATTTCAACAATGCTCGATACCAATACAAAAATGGTTTTTATAACTGCTGGAATGGGCGGTGGAACAGGAACTGGTGCTGCTCCAATAATTGCTAAAATGGCTAAAGATTTAGATATTTTAACAGTTGGTATTGTAACAATGCCTTTCGCTTTCGAGGGTAAAATGCGTATAGAACAATCTCAAAAGGGTATCGAAAAATTAAGAGATGTTGTAGATTCTTTAATTGTAATCAATAATAACAAACTTCGAGAGGTTTATGGAAACCTTGGTTTTAAAGCTGGTTTTTCTAAAGCTGATGAGGTGCTATCTACCGCTGCTCGTGGTATAGCCGAAGTTATTACACATCACTACACACAAAATATCGATTTACGTGATGCTAAAACAGTATTAAGTAATAGTGGAACGGCAATTATGGGTTCTGCTTTAGCTTCAGGTCAAAATCGTGCTCAAGACGCCATACGTAAAGCTTTAGATTCACCTTTGTTAAACGACAATAAAATTACTGGTGCTAAAAATGTGTTATTGTTAATTGTTTCTGGCTCGCATGAAATAACCATTGATGAAATAGGAGAAATTAATGATCACATCCAAACTGAAGCAGGTCATGGTGCTAATATTATCATGGGTGTTGGTGAAGACGAAGCGCTAGAAGAATCTATTGCGGTTACTATTATTGCAACAGGATTTAATATAGAACAGCAAGACGAAATTTCTAATACTGAAACCAAGAAAGTGGTGCATTCGTTAAGTGAAGAGGAAGACATAAGCTTAAAAGCTAAAGAACCTGTTATTATTGAGCCTGTAGTAGAATTAGAAGTAAAAAAAGAAACACCAATTGTTAGGCATACTTTAGATCTTGAATCTGAAGAAGAGCCTGTTAAGCAACCTAAAAAAGAAGTTGTAAAAGAAGATACTGTTGATGTATTTTCAAAAGACATCAATTTAATACCAACATCAGAAATCATCAAAAATATTGATGTTATTTATAATGAAGTCAAAATAAATAATGTTGAAGATGAAGATTTTATAATCAAACCAGTTACAAGAATGTCTGATGATATTGAGGATATGACGGATGTTGAGGTAATTTCAGATTACATTGAGGAAGAACAACAAATCACATTAACTTTCGATTTACCTTTATCTTCAGATGTTGAAGAGAACACAAAAGGTGAAGATGTTATCTCTTATCAATTAAATGAAGAGACAAAAGATATTCCTGTTAAGGATTATGTTGAGCTTATAACGGTAAATGAAACAAATGAAAAAGGCGATATTCGTTATGCTTTAGATGATTATATTGAAGTAGAATCTGCAATGAATAAAAAAGTATCAGAATCTAACGAAATTATAGAAGAAATTGATGAAGATATTGTTTTCGAAAAGAAAGTTCTGCATCAAGAAATTAACAAGGAAGCTTCAGTTGAAGAAGTAGATCCTATGAATAGTCCAATTTCTGAATTATTGAAAGAACGTGCAGATGAGCGCAGACGTAAAATGAAAGAGTTTAATTATAAATTCAATAACGCAAAAATTGATGATATTGAAAAGGTACCAGCTTACAAACGACAAGGCGTAAATTTAGAGGAAGCAAAACATTCCTCTGAAACCGATATGTCTAGAACAAGCATTGGTTTAGATGATAATGACGATATTCAATTACGAAATAATAATTCTTTTTTGCACGATAATGTAGATTAGGGTTATATACATTGAACTTACTTATTTATGCGCCCGAAAAGTCCCTCAATTTTTCGGGCTTATTATTTAATTATTTTTTATCATTTCTATAAAGGCGGGAATCTATTTTTTTATCTTCGCATTTCAAATAAAAAACTCATGAGTTTACAACAAAATATAATGTCGGCTTTAAAAAGCGCCATGAAAGCTAAAGATCAAACGGTTTTAACAGCTTTACGTGCGGTTAAATCTGCTATTTTATTAGCTCAAACAGAAAGTGGAGCTAAAGAAGAGCTAACTGAAGAACAAGAACTTAAAATACTTCAAAAACAAGTTAAACAACGTCGAGATAGTGCTGCTATTTATTTAGAACAAGGTCGTGAGGATTTAGCAACGCCAGAATTAGCAGAAGCTGATGTGATAGCTCAGTTTTTACCAGAAGCTTTAAGCGATGAGGAGATAGAGAAAGTCGTAGTAATGACTATCGATAATATTGGAGCAGAAGGAATGAAAGATATGGGAAGAGTAATGGGTATAGTTAGTAAAGAACTGGCTGGACAAGCAGATGGAAAAACCATTTCTAATATAGTAAGGCAAAAATTATCTTAAATTCTTAGTGGTAAGAAGAGTTATAATAAAGAATAGTCAATAGAAAATAATAAATATAATGGCTGCGTAGTTCAACTGGATAGAATATCAGATTTCGGCTCTGACGGTTGGGGGTTCGAATCCCTTCGCAGTCACTAATAAAAACAAAAGCCTTGTAAATTTACAAGGCTTTTGTTTTTATATAAGCTTCATTATTTACCAAAATAAAGCATATAAAACCGTTAGAATTATCATAATTGCAAAAGCCCCAATATTAAACAAAGGCGAGGTTTTAAACAATTGCTTTGTAATAGGTATACCTTTTTCGTCATCAGCCCCTTTATGTTGTAAATAACTAAATATTCCTATTACCAACATAGTTAAAAGTAAAGTGTATCCCATTTGATCCATAAAAGGGACATCTACAAAGAAAGAAGATGTTGACCATCCTTTGGGTGCTACTTTAAAATACATAGCAATTGGAATGGAAGCTAATGCACCAATAATAGCAGCTTTGTTTGTGGTTTTTTTCCAGAATAAACCTAATAAAAATACAGCTAATATACCTGGGCTAACTACACCCGTGTATTCTTGTATAAACTGAAACGCTTGTCCTAAGTTTCCTAAAAGCGGTGCTATTATACATGCAATTACTAAAGCAACAAAAGCAGAGATTCTTCCAGTACTTACTGTAGCTTTATCGCTAGCTGTTTTATTAATATATTGCTTGTAAATATCCATAGTAAAGATGGTAGATGTAGAATTCAACATAGATGCTAAAGAAGATACTATTGCGGCAGCTAATGCAGCAAATGCTAACCCTTTAAGTCCAGTTGGTAAAAATTGTAATAACCAAGGATAAGCCTTATCTGCTTGTTCTAAAGATGGTAGGTTTCTAGAAGCTGCATCGCCTAATCTTGTCATAATTTCTGCATCATTAATCATCACATAAGCAGCGATTCCTGGAATAACTACAATTAAAGGAATTATTAATTTTAATACAGCAGCAAATAAAATTCCTTTTTGTGCTTCTTTTAAAGATTTGGCAGCTAGTGTTCTTTGAATAATATATTGGTTGAAACCCCAATAGTATAAGTTAGCGACCCACATGCCACCAACAAGAACACCAATTCCTGGTAAGTTCTTATATTCAGGATTAGATTTGTCAAGAATCATTTCAAAGCGCTCGGGTACTTCTTCAAAAACAGTAGTTAATCCAGCAATAAACCCATCACCTCCTGAGACTGTATTTAGTGCTAAGTAAGTTGTTACTAATCCCCCTAATACTAGGAAAATAACTTGTATTACATCTGTCCATGCTACGGCAGATAAACCTCCATACAATGAATAAGCTGCCGCAAATAATGCTAATCCTATAACACCATATATTAGTGGTATTCCTAAAATAGTATTTAAGGCTAAAGAACCTAAGTATAAAACTGTAGTTAAATTTACAAACACATAAAGTGCAATCCAAAATACAGCTAGAATGGTTTTTAAGTTGGTAGAATAACGTTTTTCAACAAATTCAGGAATTGTATAAAGTCCTTTTTCAATAAATATAGGCAAGAAATATTTGCCGACTATTATTAGAGTAATTGCAGCCATCCATTCGTAAGAAGCTATGGCTAGACCTGATGCAAAACCAGAGCCAGACATCCCTATAAATTGTTCTGCTGAAATATTTGCTGCAATTAATGATGCGCCAATAGCCCACCAAGGAAGAGACTTACTAGCTAAGAAATAATCTTCGGCGTTTTTTTGGTGGCCCTTTTTGTCTCTAGAAACCCATAATCCTACTCCTAAAATTAAAATAGCATATGCAATAAAGACTACATAATCCCACGTATCAAATCCTGCTGTCATAATGAAATTGTTGGTTTAGTTTGTGATAAGGTATCAAATATAGATATTTAATTTTAAAGAAATATAATTTTCAATAAAAAAAATCAAACTAGTACGGTCTAGTAGTTTTTTGTCAATAAAAATGATACATTTGTAATGTATATGATTACAATTCAAAGTAAAATAGGAATACCAAAGTATAAGCAAATTGTTAATTCGATTGAAGAGGCTATTACATCTGGATTACTTAAAAAAGGAGATAAGCTACCATCTATTAATAATGTGAAAGAAGAACATTCGCTTTCCAGAGATACCGTGTTAACTGCGTTTAATGAGTTGAAAAACAGGGGTATTATAAAATCTGTTGTAGGTAAAGGTTATTATGTTTCAAGTGAAGATATAAATGTGAACCAAAAAATATTTTTACTTTTTGATGAATTAAACTCCTTTAAAGAAGATTTATATAACTCCTTTTTAGAACACTTAGGTGAAAATATTCAAGTAGATATTTTTTTTCACCATTTTAATACCACCATTTTTAGCAAACTAATTCATGATAATATAGGCGACTATAATTATTATGTAATCATGCCTGCTAATTTAAATGATACAAACTCGATTATTCAAAATTTGCCATCAGATAAGGTTTTTATTTTAGATCAAATGCATGATGATTTAAAATCATACTCAGCCATTTATCAAAATTTTGAACAAGATATTTTTAATGGCCTTGAACAAGCATTGCATCTTATAAAAAAATACAAACAACTCAATTTACTTTTTCCAGAAGATAAGCAACCGCAAGGGATGTTAAAAGGGTTTGAACAATTTTGTAAGATACATACTCTTAGTTATTCTATTTTAAATTCGCTTAAAAATTATGAACCTAAAATTGGCAATCTTTACATTATTCCAGACGATAAAAATTTACTTCGGATTATAAAATCATTTAAAAACAATAATTTAACATTGGCTAAAGATGTAGGTGTAATATCGTATAACGATACTTTGCTTAAAGAAATAGTTGCTGGTGGGATTACTACTATATCGACAGATTTTAATGCCATGGGGAAACAATTAGCAAGTATGATACTTAATAAAGAGGTAGGTAAAATTGTAAATCCCAATAATCTGATTATAAGAAATTCATTGTAAAAATTAAAAAGGAAACACATTGTACAGTATTAAACATTATAAAGAAGAAAACGTATTAGAATTGAAAAGCTCTGACACGTCGTTTTATGCTAAAATTTATTTGAATGAAGGTGCAAGTTTGCAAGAGTTAACACTTAGTAATAAGCCCATTATAGTGAGTTTAGAGCCTTTGGTTTATAGCAATACCTATGCATCTGCTATTTTATTTCCGTTTGCAAACAGAATTAAAGATGGTGCTTATGTTTTCAACAAAACCCATTATCAACTGCATACTAATAACGAATCCGAAAATAATGCCTTGCATGGTTTGGTTTACGATAAAGCCTTTAAAATTATCAATCATAAGGAAAATAATGATTCTATTTCAATAAAGCTGGAGTACAAAGAAAATAAACTCGCTAAAGGGTTTCCATTTACTTATAGTATTCAATTAGAATATGTTTTTACTAGAGATTCTTTAGACTTAATAGTTTTAGTTAAAAATACAAGTGCAGAATCATTTCCTTTTACTTTAGGGTGGCATCCTTATTTTTTAAGTGCTAATTTATACGAGAGTAGTTTGGAGTTTTCAAGTCGAGAAAAGTTAATCCTAGGAGAAAGAAACATAACTACTGGTACCGAATCTATAACAGATGTTAAAATCTTTAATATTGAAGATAAAAAACTAGATGACTGTTGGGTGTTAAGTAGAGATGCTGTTAAATTTAACACGCCAGAATATCAGTTTCTTTTAAAATCTTCTGAAGAGAATAACTTTTTGCAAGTTTACACGCCCCCCAAAGAAAATATAATAGCCATTGAGCCAACAACTGGCGTATCTAATAGTTTTAATAATCAAATCGGATTGAAAGTATTAGAGCCTAATGCGTCGTATAAGATAGAATGGCGTTTAAAAATGATATAAAAACTTTTAATAATTAAAAAATGAGTACTAAACTAATTAATGAAGTAAAAATAAAGTTTATTGAAACATTTAATGAAGCTCCTTTGTTGGTTTTTTCTCCAGGAAGAATTAACTTAATTGGAGAACATACCGATTATAATGAAGGCTTTGTTTTTCCTGCGGCTGTAGATAAAGGAATAGCCGCAGCTATTCAAAAAAGTAATTCTGGGCATTGTACGGCAATAGCTTTAGATTTAGATAGTACTATTGAATTTGAGTTAGATAAATTAAAACCCTCTAAAGAGGGTAGCTGGGAAAATTATGTATTGGGGGTTGTTGCCGAAATTCAGAATAGAAATATAATTGTAGGCGATTTTAATATCATATTTAAAGGAAATATACCAAGTGGTGCAGGTATGTCATCTTCTGCAGCATTAGAAAATAGTGTTGTTTTTGGGTTGAACGAATTATTTGATTTGGGATTATCAAAACACGAAATGATTTTAATTTCGCAAAAAGCAGAGCATAATTATGTGGGTGTTAAATGTGGTATTATGGATCAATATGCTAGTATGTTTGGTCTAGAAAATAATGCTTTGCATTTAGATTGTAGAACCATTAAATCTAAACCATTTGAAATAGATTTTAAGAATCATCAGCTCATGTTAATAAACACAAATGTTAAACATAGTTTGTCTGATAGTGCATATAATGATAGACGTTCTGTTTGCGAAAATATTTCTGAGTTACTTGGAATAAAAGCCCTTAGAGATGCTACTGAAGCAGATTTAGAAAAAGTAATAGATAAAGTAACACCAGCAAATTATCAAAAAGCATTATATGTTATTCAAGAAAATAAAAGAACTGTAAAAGCCGCTAAAGCTATTGAAGATGGAGATATTGAAACTTTAGGGGCACTAATCTATCAATCGCATGAAGGCTTATCTAATAAATATAAAGTGAGTTGCGATGAATTGGATTTTCTTGTTGAGCAAGCAAAGAAAAACAAGCATGTTTTAGGAGCTAGAATGATGGGAGGTGGTTTTGGAGGATGCACCATTAATTTAGTTGCAAAAACTGAAGCAAAAGCATTTTCAGATGTAGTTTCTCAAGCTTATAAAAAGAAATTTAATAGGGACTGCTCAGTATATTTTGTAAAACTAGCAAATGGAACCCATTTAGTAAAGTAAAATTATTTAAAAAAAAATGAATACAGATTTACAAGATTACTCACATAAAAGATTTAATATATTAACAGGAGAATGGGTTTTAGTATCTCCACATCGTGCTAAACGCCCTTGGCAAGGGCAAAATGAAGCAGTCTCAAGAGAGAAAAGACCAGCTCACGACCCAAATTGCTATTTATGTGCAAGAAATACAAGAATTAATGGCGAAGTAAATCCAGATTATAAAAATGTTTTTGTATTTAGAAACGATTTTGCGGCATTACAATCTAATTCAAAATCTTTTTCTTTAGACAACGGATTGTTAAAAGCTGAAAGCGAAACAGGTATATGTAAAGTTATCTGTTTTAGCCCAGACCACTCAAAGAGTTTAGCAGATATGGAAATTGAAGCTATAAATGAAGTTGTAAAAGTTTGGCAAAAGGAGTATAAACTACTTGGCGAAAATCCAGCGATAAATAACGTTCAAATATTTGAAAATAAAGGAGCGGTAATGGGATGTAGTAACCCACACCCGCATGGTCAAATTTGGAGTCAATCTACACTTCCAAATGAGGTAGAAAAGAAAGATAATCAACAAAAAGCATATTACTTTAAAAATAAAAGTAGCCTTTTAGGGGATTATTTAAAACAAGAATTAGAAGCTAAAGAAAGAATCATTTTTGAAAACGAATATTTTGTAGTGCTAACACCTTTTTGGGCTATATGGCCTTTTGAAGCTATGATTGCACCTAAAAAACAATATGAGGATATTACTCAGATTTCAGAAAAAGAAAGTTACGCCTATGCCGAAGCTATTTCGGTTTTAACCAAAACTTACGATGCTTTATTTGAATGTTCATTCCCGTATTCTAGTGGTATTCATCAAGCACCAACAAATGGTAGAGAGAATAATCATTGGCATTGGCATATGAGTTTTTATCCGCCATTACTACGTAGTGCTACTGTAAAAAAATTTATGGTAGGATACGAAATGTTTGGTACGCCACAACGCGATATAACAGCAGAACAAGCAGCAAAACGGCTGAGAGATTTAATTAAATAGTACTTGAGTTTTTAATTGTAAATTGCAAATAATTATTTGGTTGTAATAGAAATATACAATGCAGCAATTTTTACTTTTTAAAACCGTTTTCTAGATATGCTTTACTTTTTAATTAGAGAGTCTTATACATTTGGGAGTAAAGTAATACTAGGTATTCTGTTTGCTGTATTGGTATACTTATTTTTATATTATGCTTTTAAAATGACTGAAATGGCTTATGTTTTAAAGCATAAAAAGCCATTGTACAATCATTTTTATGTTTATTTAAGACGATTAAACACAACACAAAAATCATTTTTAAAAAATCATTTTACTTTTTATAAAAATCTAACAGATAAAGAGAAAAAGTATTTCGAGCATCGCGTATCATTATTTATTAAAGACAAAGATTTTATTGGTAGAGAAGGTAATAGAATTACTGATGAGATGAAAGTTTTAATATCAGCAACTGCGGTTATGTTAACTTTTGGGTTTAGAGACTTTTATGTTGGCGTAATTTCAAAAATTGTAGTCTACCCAACTAAATTTTATTCAAATACAAATAAAGCTTATCACAGAGGCGAGTTTAACCCTAAACTAAAAGCATTAGTGTTGTCTTGGGAAGATTTTAAAGCTGGTTTTAATGATGAAAATGATAATTTGAATTTGGGAATTCACGAATTTACTCATGCTATTCACATAAATAGTATGAAAGAACGTGATGTTAGCTCCACAATTTTCAGCGATTCTTTTAAAGAGTTAACAAAGCTCTTGTCAATAAACGAAGCTTTAAGAAACAGGCTGATGGTTTCAGACTATTTTAGAGAATATGCATTTACTAATCAGTTTGAATTTGTTGCTGTTATCATTGAGAATTTTATTGAAACACCGCAAGAATTCAAATCGCAATTTCCTAGTGTTTATGGTAAAGTTAAACAAATGCTTAATTTTAATGTAGCAGGGTATTAAGACTATTAAAATATCTTAAATTCATGATTTTTATCATACTTTTTTAAGTTTTTCATTTATACTTTTAGTGTGGAATTTAAAACTTAATATCATGAAAAGAAGAACTCCAGTTTCAGAAATAATGTCTAAAGAAGTAATTGCTTTAACTCGGTCTGATGATTTAGATAGAGCAGAAATGTTATTTAAAAGGCATAATATTAGACATATTCCAGTAGTTAGTGGAGAGTCTATAATAGGTATGTTAAGTTATTCAGACTTGCTACGTATTAGTTTTGCAGATGCAACAAATGATGAACGTGATGTAGATTCGGTAGTTTATAATATGTTTACTATTGAACAAGTAATGACAAAAAACCTCATAAGTGTAACAAGTGAGACTACTATAAAAGAAGTTGCCGAAATTTTAGCTGAAAACGAATTTCATGCGCTTCCAGTAGTAGACGACTCAATTTTAATGGGTATAGTTACAACAACAGATTTAATAAACTATTTATTAAAACAGTTTTAAGAATTTGCATGAAAAGTTTTTGTATGTAGTATCACAATCTGTTTTTACTTT
>NZ_CAXIBN010000006.1:0-45293 GCF_964021735.1 uncultured Wocania sp.
TAGTTGGCTTTTATTGAAAGAACCCTTTCAATACCGCCATGTCTAAAAACTTGATCTATAATAAAAACTATCCTCATAATTTCTATCGATTTATTAAACTTTTAAATAACTCATCCCATTTAGGAACTATAACGTCTGGAGAAAAACGCAGTACATTTTCTCTGGCGTTAGTTCCCATTTCTATTCTTTTCGATTGATTATTAATTAGACAAATTAATTTTTCGCTTAGCGCTTTTATATCTCCATTTGAGACTAAATAACCATCAATATCGTTTTTTATAATGTCTGATGAGGACAATCAAATGATACGCATGGCACTCCATACGCCATAGCCTCAATTAAAACCATTCCAAATCCTTCATATCTTGAAGACATAACATATATTGAAGCGCTTTTGTATTTTTCTCCTATATTTTTTTCTGGAGGGAAAAATGTAACACTCTTGTCAACTTTAAGCTCTTTAGCTAAATTATGTAACCCCTCTCTTTTATCAATAGAACCATAAACTTCTAATTTCCAATCAGGATACTTTTCAGATAGAATCTCCCAACTCTTTAGAAGTCTATCATAACCTTTTTGATGACAGTGTTTGCCTACAGCTATAACTGTTTTGTTTTCTAAACTAGATATTTTGTTAGGGTAAAAAGAAAGTGGATTAGAAATAACCTCTAAATTATTTAGATTCCATTCTTTTAAATTCCCTTTCGTTAATACAATAAATCTATTATATCTTTTTGCTCCTAAGTTCATAAGCGCAAAAATAAATTTTAGTTTTATGCTTTGAAAAAATGAAGTGGTATCTGATTTTATTTCTATGTTTTTTGATACATGCCTCTCATATACCATAGGACAAGGTTTTTTTATAAACCATGGCACAAAAAAACCTTTTAAGCCATCATCACAGACAGAAATTATATCTGGCTTTACAAAATCTACTATTTTTTTTAATCCATTTTTATACTTTAAAAAGTAGTTTATGGGGTTTCCTAATGCGTTAATATTATGATAGATTAGAGAATCACTAAACTTGTAAAATAAAGATTTATTTCCTTGATTAAGTGTAACAATATGTACTTCATAATTTAGCTTATCGGCTAAATAGCTTGCCTTTATCGAAAGTACACGCTCTAAACCACCAGAACCAGATATCTGATTGGTAATATATAATAACTTAATAGGGTCATTATTTGTCATTACTAAATAAATTTCTTACACCTTTCTTTTAATGGTTCTGCCAATTTATGATGTAAACCTAAATTGGTAACAGTTGTATTTAAATCAATTTTGCCTTCTAAACCAAAATTTGAAGTATACTCACCAGTTTTATGATTAATATCTATCTTATTGAATAACTCTAAAATACCATCGAATCGGCAAGAATCAACAAAACTATCAAAGCCATTAACAAAAATAACAGGAGTACCTAATGCCAAACAGGGCAGCGCACAATGAATTCTTGAAGTAATTACCAATTTTGCTCGTGCATATTTTTTTAGCAAATCTTCTGCCATTTCAAACTTTTCTTCCTCTGAAAAAGTATTAGATGGTGGCTCTTGATTCACATGTATTGCTTTATCTAAAACGTCTTTACCTATAAACTTTTTTATGTGATTTTGTTTCTTTTTTAATTGAAAAATTTTTCCATTAAGTGTGTTTCTAATAATGGATTTGAAATTAAAAAAAACTTTTAATGATCTTGGATAATTGTATAGAGGATCTACAATATAAATGTCATTGCCTCTTTCTGAATCATCAACTTTATAGCTATCTAAAGTTAAAGTTAAACAACCAGAGAAATAGGCGTCTATACCTTTTGATTTTAATGTATCTGCTGTAAATTGATCTCTACACCCAATAGGCTGGTGCTTTTTTAAATAGGCTATACCTTTATCACTTAGCATAAAAGGTGCTGCTGTATTATTCATGTGAAAAGACACAAACAATGGATCGATATCTTCAGATGGTACCCAATTATGAATATTGTGGGTAAACCAGCCATTCATTATCAACTTCGTTTTTTCACCTTTATAATCAGCTAGTTTTTCTCTGTTCAAAAGAAAATCTGTTTGAGGTAAAAATTGTTTAGCAGCAAGGCTTTGAATATTATCTCCAACATTAAAAAAACGTTTGTTTTCGTCGTATTTTAGTAGTCCGTATTTCATAGTCATTTAAGAATGTGTAGTTTTTTTATGAACTCAAAGAGTTATGATGTTCTTTTTTTTATAATTTTATTTTTTAAATTCCCAATTGATTTATTGAATAATAATTTTTCAAACTCAATACTTCCTTTATAGTACATTAAGGCAAAATAAACAACTGAATACATTATTGCTTTTAAAAAGAAATTAAGCCAACTATCTCCAGGGAGATAACTTATGAGGTATCCAATACCTAAAATTAAAACAAATATCAAGAGTGTTTTATTAAAAAGTTCTTTGAAAAATCTCAAAATATTTATCCCTAAAACTTTATGATAATAATAGTTCATTATATTCTGTACTATAAACCAACCCAAAACTATTCCAGAAATCATACCTATTGCCCCAAATTTTTTAGATAAAAAGCCACCAATAATTGTCCCAATTACAAAAAATATTAGAAACATAACTGCTTTAAAAGAAACTCGATTACTTGCTTCAAGAATTAATATGCCAAAAGATTGAGTTAAAGGAATTGTGTATGCAAACATTATGATTAATGCAATTACCCAAGAATCAAAATATGTTTCACCAACCCATAAAAATACAAACTGTTTACCAAATAATATAAATGCTCCTAAAATATATAATAATGATATAAAAGAAATTCTTCCAATTTTTATCATCATATCAGTTAATTCTTTAGGAGACGCATTAGCAACAGTCATTTGAGTTGCTCTTGGCAAAAAAACACCAGAGATTGCAGATGAAAAAGTTCCATAGTAACTACCAAGTACTATACCTATTGCGTAAATAGCGACTACATTTGTATTTGTTAGCACACCTAATATAACTTGTCCAGATTGCCATTGAAATAAAGCTACTATTGCAGAAATAAAAATCCAAAAAGAGTAGCTAAAAATCTTTTTTACAACTAAGAATTTAAAATAGTGAAGCTTAAATGAAACTTTTAATTTTTTAAAAACAAATCCAGCATTAGCAATAATAACGAAAAGATTCATTAGTGTGTCAACAATTACCATGGATATAGCCTTACCTCCAAACATTAAAACAGTTACAATAGTTAATGAACGTACTATATATCTTATAATGTTTATAGATTTTGGGAAAACAAATTGTTCATAACCAATACAAATACCATTGAAAACACCACAGGGTAGACATATTGCAAGATTAAAAATTAAAATTACAAACATTATTTTTGCTCTTCTAACTTGTTCAAGTGTTAGGGAGTCTTTAAAAATATCTTCTAAATTTAGGTAACAAATAGATCCTACAATTAATATAATGAATGATATGGATAAGTATATTAGCATAGTAGTAGCTAAAAAATTCTCCTCTTCAACACGGTTTTGCTCAGCTCTATATTTAGCAACGAATCGAATAACGGTATTACTTAACCCAAAATCTAAAAGTGAGATGTAACCAACAAGTGCTCCTATTAAAGTGTATAACCCAAATTCGGAATCGCCTAGTTTTCCTATAATGAAAGGAGTTAATAATAAACCAACTATGTTGGTTAATATTATTGTTGTATAGTTTAATACAGCTCCTTTTTTTAATTGACTCAAAATTGTTGGTTTTAGTTAAAGTTATTCAAGTGTAGAAAATTATAACCTTCCACTTACATTTTCACTAAGAATACCTTTAACGTCATATAAAATTCCATTTGGTTTCAATAATGATTTTAAATTCTCTTGAAGAAACTCTTTATGCGCAACTGTTAACACAACAGCATCAAAGGTTTGACGAGGTAGCTTTTGAACAGTTTCTAAACCATATTCATGCTTTACTTCTTCAGGTTTCGCCCAAGGATCATATATGGTAACATTTGTTCCGTAGCTTTTAAGTTGGTTGATAACATCAACTGCTTTGGTATTCCTTACATCCGGACAATTCTCTTTAAATGTAATTCCTAGAGCTAATATATTTGCCTCTTTAATGCGTATATCATTTTGTACCATAAGCTTAATAACTTCAGAAGCGACATATTGTCCCATACTATCATTTACGCGACGACCTGCCAAAATAATTTCTGGATGATAGCCTACTTCTTGCGCTTTTTGAGCTAAGTAATATGGATCTACACCAATACAATGCCCACCAACAAGACCTGGTTTAAATGGTAAAAAATTCCACTTTGTTCCTGCAGCTTCTAACACATCATGAGTATCAATATCCATAAGATTAAATATTTTTGCTAACTCATTTACAAATGCAATATTAATATCGCGTTGCGAATTCTCAATTACTTTTGCAGCTTCGGCAACCTTTATTGTTGGGGCTAAATGTGTACCTGCAGTTATAACACTTGCATATAGCGCATCTACTTTTTTTCCTATTTCTGGAGTTGATCCAGCAGTAACTTTAAGTATTTTATCTACGGTATGTAGTTTATCACCAGGATTAATTCGCTCTGGTGAATAGCCTGCATAAAAATCCTTATTAAATTTTAATCCACTTATTTTTTCAAGAACTGGTACGCACTCATCTTCAGTAACTCCAGGGTACACTGTAGATTCGTATATAACAATATCCCCCTTTTTTAAAACTTTTGCAACCGTTTCGCTAGATTTATAAAGAGGTGTTAAATCTGGTCTATTATTTTTATCAATTGGAGTTGGAACAGTTATTACATAATAATTGTAGTCTTTAATGTCATCTAAATTTGATGAACAAAACAGTCCGATATTATTATCAGGGCTATTTTTTAGTACCGATTTAAGTACATCTTCTTCTACTTCTAAGGTTGAATCTTTTCCTTGTTGTAACTCATCTATTCGATTTTGATTAATATCGAAACCTACAACATTATATTTTGTAGCGAAAAGTCGTGCTAAAGGCAGACCAACATATCCTAGCCCAATAATGGCAATTTTAATATCCTTCATTTTTATATTTTGATAATAATTATTTTAAATTTTCCCAATACCAATTAACAGCTTTTTTTAAACCATTACTGATGTCGTATTTTGGGTTGTAATCTAATAATTTTTTGGCTTTATCGATAGAAGCTAAAGAGTGAGGGATATCTCCAATTCTATTATCTTTATGTTTAATTTCAATATTTTTAATAGAGGCATCAAACTCTGATAAATATGTTTTTAATAAGGTCGCTAACTCAATTAGCGTAGTTCGCTCTCCGTAAGCTACATTGTATACATTATTTAATGCTTCTTGGTTGCTTGTTGTTATGGCATTAATGTTCATTTGCACAACATTATCAATATATGTAAAATCTCTTGAGTAGCTTCCATCTCCATTTATTACAGGAGATTCATGACTTATAAATTGTTGAACAAATTTGGGTATTACAGCTGCGTAAGCACCATTAGGGTCTTGTCTTTTTCCAAATACATTAAAATAACGTAATCCTATAGTATCTAAATTATAGGTGGTGTGAAAAATGTCTGCATATAATTCATTTACATATTTAGTAATAGCATAGGGAGATAAAGGTTTTCCTATTATATCTTCAACTTTTGGTAATGCTTCATGGTCTCCATAAGTAGATGAACTTGCAGCATAAACAAATCGTTTAGCTCCAGCATCTCTTGCAGCAACAAGCATGTTTAAAAATCCAGAAACGTTAACATCATTGGTTGTGATTGGGTCGTTAATTGACCTTGGTACAGAGCCTAATGCTGCTTGATGCAATACATAGTCAACACCTTTGCAGGCTTTATGACAATCTTCTAAATTTCTTATATCGCCTTCAATTAAATTAAAATTGTTATCATTTAAAAAAGGCTCAATATTATTTCTTTTTCCTGTTGAAAAATTATCTAAGCAAATTACGCTTATATTATTAAGCAGTAAAGTTTCGCATAGGTTAGAACCAATAAATCCAGCTCCTCCAGTTATAAGTACTTTCTTTCCTGCTAATGTTTTTAATTGTTGTGTTGTCATTCTAAATTTGGGGTGTATTTTGAATTATTAATAGCTTCGCAAATATGAAAAAAATAAATGTAACATGGTTAACTATTTATATCAATACCTCATTTTTACCGACGAAATTCATTTTTTTACCAAAAACATCGATTAAATCAAATGTTTTCATGTGTAAATTAATGTATTCTCATCTTTAGAATTAATTGAAAAGTTAAAAATTATAGAAACTTAATAGTTACTGCATAAATGAAATTATTTTACGAAAAAGCAAAACTTAAAATCGACAATCTGCATAGTTTTACTACCAACGAAAACCGTTAATGTATTTAACCGATTTTTATTACTCTTTTAGCGAATTAACCCCTTGTCATGGTTTTTAAATTAAAACAATTACTAAATTTACACCATCAATAAAAGATTGAATTGATTAATAGCATATTGATTTAATAAAAGTATAAATTTAAAATAACCAAAATCCCTCTCAATATTAATCTAATATAGATTGATATAGTTTTAAAGATATATTTTATTAAGAAACAATTATAGAGCTATAAATTATGAAAATGATTCTATTTTTTACATGTGAGGGATTCACAAAAATACTTTTTAAACTTTGTAATAAAGGTGGTTTAATAAACTGCTATAAGTTTTCATGTGGAAAATTGAAAGAATAATTTAAAAAAGAATGTTGACCAAAACAAAAATATATTTATCATCACCTCATATGGGTGGCTCAGAGCAAAAATTTGTTAATCAAGCGTTTGATACAAATTGGATAGCTCCGTTAGGACCAAATGTTGATGGTTTTGAAAATGATATAAAAAACTATTTAGGAGATAACAATGAAGTTGCTGTTCTTAGTTCTGGTACAGCTGCTATACATTTAGCATTACAATTGTTAGACGTTTCAAGAGGAGATGAAGTTTTATGTCAAAGCTTTACCTTTTCAGCTTCTGCTAATCCTATTTTATACCAAGGTGCTACACCTGTATTTATAGACAGTGAGTCTGACACATGGAATATGTCTCCTGAATTACTAGAGATTGCAATTAAAGATAGAATAGAAAAATATAAAAAACCAAAAGCCATAATAGCTGTTCATTTATATGGTATGCCGTATAAAGCAAAAGAAATAAATGAAATTGCTAAAAAATATAATATCCCTATAGTTGAAGATAGTGCAGAAGCTTTAGGAAGTACATATTTTAATCAAGCATGTGGAACATTGTCTGATGTTGGTATATTATCTTTTAATGGTAATAAGATTATAACAACCTCTGGAGGAGGCGCGTTAATAACAAAAAACTTAGAGTTAAAAAACAAGGCCGTTTTTTTATCAACTCAAGCACGAGATAATGCCCCCCACTATCAACACTCATCTGTTGGGTTTAATTACAGAATGAGTAATGTTTTGGCAGGTATAGGTAGAGGTCAAATGGAAGTGATTGATGATAGAGTAGAAGCTAGAAGAAATAATTACAATTATTATAAAGATAATTTATCAAATATAGATACCATAAGCTTTTTGGATGAGCCAGAAGGATTCTTTTCTAATAGATGGATTACTTGTATGAAAACAAATTCTTACGAATTGCGTGAAGAGATAAGATTAGCATTACAACAAGATGATATTGAGTCTAGACCTTTATGGAAGCCAATGCATTTGCAACCTGTATTTAAAGATTGCTTGTCTTACACTAATGGTATCTCTGAAAATTTATTTAAAAATGGACTTTGTTTACCAAGTGGATCTAATCTAACTCAAAACGATTTAGATAGAGTTTTAAACATAATTAAAAACGCCTCAAACTCATGATAAAAAATTACTTTTCTTATTACTCACAAAAATACGCCTCAAAATGGTTAGTTTTAGGTATAGATTTAACAATAGTATTACTAACATTTTTTGTAACTTATTTTATAAGGTTTAATTTTACTTTAGGTTTTGATATTAATCAATTTTTATTTCAAATCCCTTTTCTATTAGTTATAGCTACTTTTAGTTTTTTAGTTATAGGCTCATTTAAAAGTGTTATTAGGCATACAGGTTTTACAGATGTTGTAAACTTATTTAAATCAGTTTCTTTAATGTCTTTATTATCTATTGTGTTTGTTTTATTCAATAGAATAACAAATATAATTCCTGAATTTACAATTCCATTGTCTATAATAGTTACTCATGCATTACTTAGTTTTGTAACACTTAGTGCTAGTAGGTTATTATTTAAAATGACCTATAATTATTTAAAATGTAAGCTTGTATCCTCAAAAAGAGTACTTATTTATGGTGCTGGAGAATCAGGTATTATAACATATAATGCATTGGTTAGCAACTTAAGCTCAAGGTTTAATGTTGTAGGTTTTATAGATGACGATGTAACAAAGAACGGGAAGTCTATTAATGGTGTCCCAATTTTTTCAAAAAATAGAGTTACAAAAGGCTATATAGAGTCTAATGCAATAGATGAAATTGTTGTAGCTTCTCAAACCATAGATTCAAATCGATTGTTAAACTTAATTGATAGTTTAATTGATTTAGATGTAAAAATAGCTAAAGTTCCACCAATTGAAAAATGGATTAATGGCGAGTTAAGTGCTAAACAAATAAAGCAAGTGCAAATAGAAGACCTTTTAGGACGAGCTCCTATTGAAATTGATAATCCAAATTTATTAAATGAGTTTAATGGTGAAACTATTTTAGTTACTGGGGCTGCAGGATCGATAGGTAGTGAGCTAGTAAAACAATTAGCAAATTTTGATGTAAAAAAACTAATACTTGTAGACCAAGCAGAATCTGCATTGTACGACTTACAACAAGATTTAAAACAAAATGGAAAAGAAAACTATACTGCTATAGTTGCAGATATTAGAGATGGTTTAAGAGTTGATAGCATCTTTCAAGAAAATAAACCAACTATGGTTTTTCATGCTGCGGCCTATAAACATGTTCCATTAATGGAGAAGTCTCCATACGAAGCTATAAAGATAAATGTAAACGGAACTAAAATACTAGCAGATACTGCATCTCGATACGATGTGAAAAAGTTTGTATTTGTATCTACAGATAAAGCTGTAAACCCAACTAGTGTTATGGGAGCAACTAAGCGTATGGCAGAAATGTATATTAGTTGTCTACAAAAAGAAAGCAAAACTAAATTTATTACAACACGATTTGGTAATGTTTTAGGCTCAAACGGCTCAGTAATTCCTTTATTTAAAAAGCAAATAGAAAATGGCGGTCCATTAACACTTACGCATAAAGACATAACACGTTATTTTATGACTATTCCAGAAGCTTCGCAATTAGTTCTAGAAGCTGGTACAATGGGTAAAGGTGGCGAGATATTTATTTTCGACATGGGTGAATCTGTTAAAATATACGATTTGGCTAAGAACATGATAAAATTATCTGGATTAAGATTTCCAGAAGATATTGATATTGAAATTTCAGGACTACGTCCAGGTGAAAAACTTTATGAAGAATTATTAGCTAATGGTGAAAACACATTATCTACTTACCATAAAAAGATAATGATAAGCAAAACCAGAGAGTTAGAATATAACAAAGTTAAATCAGAAATTGAGGAGTTATGCATTACTAATCGTTTTCAAAACAACAATATTGTTATGAAAATGAAAAGCCTAATCCCTGAATATAAATCTAATAATTCTGATTACGAGAAATTCGACAAAAGAGTTCAAATCTACAAGAAAGTTAGAGGTTTATCTGAGGGCAAATCAGATAAAAGCTATATCAATCTTTAATAAATAAGTAAATTTTACTACTTTCCCCAAATGTTTAAAAATATGATTAAACCTTTTTCAAGACGCAAATTACTCATTGCAAGCGTTATAATCAGCTTATTTTTCACTTCTTGTAAAACAAGGCAGGATATCGTATATTTTCAAAATGCTAAAGATTTTGAAACTATTGTTGATACAGACACTTTTACAGCAAAATTAAAAGTTGGAGACATATTAAGCATTTATATTTCTGTTTTAACAGCTACTACTGCCGAAGGCAATATTATTGATCCTGCAAGACCTTATAACATTGTAAGACAAGGAGGCGGTGGAGGCGGTGCTAGCTTTATAGATTATCTTATTGATGTAGATGGAAACATCGATTTTCCTGTTTTGGGAAAAATAAAACTAATAGGCTTAACTGTAGAAGAAGCCAAAGCCTTGATTAAGAAAAAATTTGCCGATGGAGAACTCTTGAAAGATCCAGTAGTTATTGTGCGAGTTTTAAATTTTAGGGTTACCATTGATGGAGAAGTTAGATCACCAGGTGTTTATCCAGTATCTGGCGAAAGAATATCAATTATGGAAGCACTTGGTATGGCAGGAGGTTTAACCATAAAAGGTAGAAGAGACAATGTTATGGTGGTTAGAGATTTTAATGGTACAAAAACAATTTCTAGAATAGACTTAACAACAAAAGAAGTTTTTAATTCTCCTGTGTACTTTTTAACTCAAAATGATTATGTTTACGTTGAACCAAATAATTCTGCAATAAGTAGTGCGTCAGGCGATACCAGAATAGGAACTATTATTAGTATTACTTCTTTTATTCTAACAACTGCGCTAATATTTGTAACTAGAAATTAGAATTAATAATGACTTCAAACCAAAATAATTTATTGAATAATTCTGAAGATTTTAATTTTAATCTCAAGAAAACGCTATCTGTATATTTAAAGCAATGGAAATGGTTTGCTTTAAGTTTACTAATATGCTTTGGATTGACATACCTAAGTTTAAGATATACCACACCAAAATATTTGGCTACTGCCAAAATCATGCTTTTGGATGATAAAGATAATTCTTCTGCCGGAGCATTAAAGGATTTGTCTATTTTCTCTGAGAAAGAAGACGCTATGGTTGAAGACGAAATTGAAGTCATAAAATCAAGAAGCTTTCTTAGAAATATTGTAAAAGAACTAAACCTAAATGTTAGATATTATGCTAAGGGAAGGGTTTATGAATCCGAGTTGTACAAAAGTACTCCAGTAGTTGTTAATTTTATTGAATCAGATTCTATAATTAATAACACCAATTTTAATTTCTACGTCGAAATTCTTTCTGCCACAGACTTTAATTACCGTACCAATGAAGATGGGGCAGCAAAAAAATATACTTTTGGCGAAACCATATCAACATCGTTTGGCGGTATTATCATAACTCCAAAAAACCAAAACATTGAAAATAGTGTCGGTAGTAATATTAGGATTAATATTATTAAAGCCGAATCTTTAGCCGAATCTTTAAAAGATAGGATATCTATTGAACCAATTAAAAAATCATCTAAAGTCGTTCAAGTCAGTTTGGTTGATCCTGTTATAGAGAAGGCAAAGGATATAGTAAATACACTAATACATGAGTACAACGATTTTACTATTAAAAAGAAAAATGAAATATCTGATAGTACTTCACTATTCATTGATAGGAGAATAAGAATGGTAGCAAGAAACTTGATTAATGTTGATGATAGTATTGTTGGATTTAAAACTAGTAATAAAATTACTGACGTAGTTTCTGAAGCAGGACAATTTTTAAATTCAAGTGTAGCAAACGAGCAGCAAATTGATGCTACCAAAATGCAATTAAGCCAACTTAATTTTGTAAAAGAAACACTTGGAGATGAGACTGGGAAGTATAGTTCGATTCCTTCAAACTTAGGAGCTGGAGACCCAGCTATAAGTGCTTTATCTGCAAGATATAATCAATTATTAGAAAGAAGAAGAGCACTTTTAAAAAGTGCTGGCGAACAAAACCCCATAGTTTTAAATTTAGATCAAACTATAGCAGGTGTTAGGCAAGACCTTCAACAAAGTATTGATAATTCAAGTAAATCGTTACGTATACAAATAGGGAGCTTAGAAAGCCAATCCAGAAGAATTAATGCAAAAATATTCTCGGTTCCAGGGCAAGAAAATAGATTAAGAGGTATTGAGAGAGAACGACAAACTATAGAATCTTTATATCTCTACTTGTTACAAAAAAAGGAAGAGGCTGCTATTTCTTTAACCGCTACATCACCTAGTGCTAAAATAATTGACGAGGCCTATAATAGTGCTGGAGGACCTATTTCTCCAAACAAGCAAGTCGCTTACGCTGGAGCAATATTTTTAGGATTACTAATACCATTTATGTTTTTCTATATTAAGAATCTTTTAGATACAAAAATTCATAACAAAGAAGATTTAGAAAAAGAAATTAAAAACATTACTGTTTTAGGCGAGATACCAAAAGTAAAAAGTAATAATGTTTTAGTACAAAGAAATGACCGCTCTATTTTATCAGAGTCATTTAGGATTATACGAACAAATTTTGATTACATAAAGCGTACAAGAAAAGTAGAAAACTATGATAACGTAATTTTTGTAACTTCAACTATTAACGGTGAAGGAAAATCTTTTTTTAGTATGAATATGGCATTAACACTAGCTAATACAGATAAAAGAGTATTATTAATTGGTGCAGATATTAGAAATCCTAAATTACTTATAGATTTAAATAATCAAAAGAAAAATGATGTTTCAAAAATAGGGTTAACAGAATATTTAGTTGATAAATCTGTAATTGTTGGTGAGGCTATAAATACTTATGAAATAAAAGGCAATAAAATTGATATTTTGCTGTCTGGAAAAGTACCACCAAATCCAGCAGAATTATTAATGAGTGATAGAATGAAGCCTCTTTTTGATAAAGTGTCTGAGCAATATGATTATGTTATTGTTGATACTGCTCCATCAATGCTAGTAACCGATACATTACTGTTTAGTCAATATGCTGGGCATACCATTTACATGACACGTGCAGATTACACAGAAACACGTATTTTAAATTTTGCAAAAGAATTACATGCTGAAAACAAACTTAACGGAATGATGCTTGTAGTTAACGATGTTAAGCAATCTAATTTTGGATATGGTGCTAAATACGGATACTACGGTGCCAAAGAAAAGAAAAGTTTTTTCAGAAAACGTACTTAAATAACCGAAAACGTATTGCAAGTGTTTTCTATAATAGCAGGAAGCTTTCTAATTAAATTTTTGTTAAGATTTAAATTAGAAAGTTTTTTTATATGCATATTATTATGTACATCAGTCGCCACAAAATCTATCAGTTGTTCTTCAATCAAATAATTTGCTGTTTTCTCTACATTTTTTCCATAATGTTCACTTAATGATAGTAGATTAAGTTGAAAAAAACACCCTAACTGTTTTAACTTTTTATAATACGCCTTTGTGTTATGATAAAACGAATAACGCTCAGGGTGTGCTAAAATAGGGAGATATCCTTTCATTTTAATTTTAAAAATTATTTCATCTAAGTTAATCGGTGGCTGAAAATAAGACATCTCAATTAGCAAATAATTGCCTTTAAGTGTAAATAATTCCTGCCTATCTAGTTGCTTTTGAAAATTGTCGTCTAACATATACTCCGCAGCAGGATTAATTGTAATTTCTGAAAGTATTTTAGAATCTAAAGCACCTAATAGGCTTTGATATGCATCACCAATAGTTTCATCAGTGTTTGGATAGAAATCTTGCATTACATGAGGTGTAGGCATAAATTGCTTAACGCCCAATGCTTGCATACCTTTAATTAAATCTATCGATTCTGAAGTGTTTTTTGCACCATCATCTATTCCTGGTAAAATATGAGAATGCATATCTACAAAGTCTTCTAATAAATCTTTAAGGAATACTTTTTTAGAAAAAAAATGGAACATTATTTAAGTAGGTTTGTTAAAAAGAGTTTATTCCTCTTCGTCATCAAAAATAGTGGGTTCAATCGTATTATCAACCACAACATTACCTAAATCGTTAAGTTCAATATTATCACTATCAAAATTAGTCATCGTATAATGTAATTTGCTACTTACTTTAACCAAATAAACAGCATCGGGTGTTTTAACCTCAATAGCTTCAATAGTTTCATTTCTATGATTATCAAAAGTGATAATATCATCATCTCCATAACCATCAGGGAATTTCTCAGTTAACAGATTTAAAACTTCAGGAGTTAGCTTTTTATAATCAACTATAATTCTTTTCATCTGGTCAAAATTTTATTGTTTTTTATATTTCAGATGTAATTCGGCAATAATAATGTAGGTTGGGTATCAACTAATTATTCTGGCTCATTTGATAATATCATAATAAAAATTTGGTTGACAATTAAATTTAGTAGCAATATTTATAAAATTACAAAAAAAAATATTTAAGTAGCATAAAATTTAAAAGCATTAATTATAGTGGCATCATCTACTAAACAATCTATTTCTGGGTTGCCAATATTTTTAAGAAGTACAAAATTTATGTTACCATGATTGTTTTTCTTATCGTATTTTAATAATTCTATAATGTTTTGATACTCGCTTTTATCAATACTTACTTTTTCATAATAACTTAAAAATAAGGCTTTAATTTCTTTAGTAGTTTTTTTTGGAAAACCCATTAATTCTGAAGATATGTAGCAAGCTAAAATCATTCCTATAATAACAGCTTCTCCATGCAATAAATCTTTTTTATTTGGATTGCTTAAAAAATAAGATTCTATGGCATGACCAAGAGTATGTCCAAAATTTAATGTTTTTCTAATTCCGTCTTCAAAAGGATCTGTTTCAACCACATTTTTTTTAATAATAACAGATTCGTAAATTAATTCATCTAAATCATCTAGCGATAATTTAGATAATTCTTTAAATTTATTCCAATAATTTTCATCTCTAATTAACCCATGTTTTAGCATTTCTGCTAGACCAGATCGCATTTGATTTTGTGGCAATGTCTCTAAAAATGTAGTATCAATAAGCACTAAATTTGGTGTAGTAATTACACCAATTTGGTTTTTTAAGTGCCCTAAATCTACACCTGTTTTACCGCCAACAGATGCATCTACCATAGATAATAACGAGGTAGGTACATTTATATAAGCAATTCCTCTTTTAAATGTAGAGGCTACAAACCCACCCAAATCTGTAATTACACCGCCACCAACATTTATTAGTAAACTTTTTCTATCGGCATCTAATTCAGAAAGGGTATTCCATACACCAGAGCAGGTTTCTATCGTTTTATTTTCTTCTCCAGATTCAATTTCAATAATTTCTATAACAACATTGGTTTCTAGTTTTGCTAAAAAATTTGGCAAGCAAAATTGATGGGTATTCTCATCAACTAAAATAAAAATTTTAGAAAAATTATTTGATTTAAGATGCTCATTTAATGAAGTGTAACAAGCACTATTAAAATGAATTATAGAATCATTTGCAGTAATCGATTTCATAAAAAATATCGCTATTAATTTAAGCAGTGAAATTAAGGAGTTTTTATATAAAATGATAACTAAGTCTTAATTATATTTGTGGAAAATTTTATAAATAATGGAAAAAACCGACTCTATTTTTGAGAATACCGAAATAGCGTTTGCACTTAAAAGCGATTCTGAATTAGAACGCGCATATTTTTTATTTAAAATGATTTCTATTGAGCCTTTGGTTAAAATAGGAACAGCTGCAACTAACTTTGCAATAAAAGCGCATTTACCGATTGAAGGGCTTATTCGTTCTACAGTTTTCGATCATTTCTGTGGTGGTGTCAATGAAGAGGATTGTTTACCTGTTATTGACAGAATGTATGAAAAAGGCGTAAGCTCTGTTTTAGATTACTCAGTAGAAGGGAAAGAAAATGAAGTTGAATTTGATGCTGCAATGCACATGATTCTTAAAATTATAGATTTTGCTAAAACCATTGATGCACTTCCTATTGCGGTATTTAAACCTACAGGTTTTGGACGTTTTTATTTATATGAAAAGTTAGGAAAAGGAGAGACTTTAACCGAAAAGGAACAAGAAGAATGGGATAGAGTAGTAAATAGGTTTGATGTAGTTTGTAAAAAATCTAAAGAAAATGATATTGCTATATTAATTGATGCCGAAGAAAGTTGGATGCAAGATGCTGCGGATGAATTGATAACAAAAATGATGCGAAAGTATAATACAGAAAAACCTATTGTGTTTAATACTTTGCAAATGTATAGACATGATAGACTAGACTTTTTAAAGCAGCAGCATCAATTAGCAAAGGCAGAAGGCTTTTACTTGGGGTATAAATTAGTACGTGGTGCTTATATGGAAAAAGAGAATGATCGTGCAGAAGAAAAAGGATATGTATCGCCTATTTGTGTGAATAAAAAAGCAACCGACATTAATTTTGATGAAGGTTTAAAATATGTTTTAGACAACTTAAATGAAATAGCTTTGTTTGCTGGCACACATAATGAAGAAAGTTCGTATTTATTAATGCAGTTAATGCAAGAAAGAAGCTTAGATAATAACGATTCGCGGGTTTGGTTTGGACAGCTTTATGGAATGAGCGATCATATTAGTTATAATTTAGCATACAAAGGTTATAATGTAGCTAAGTATATGCCTTTTGGCCCTGTAAAAGATGTTATGCCATACTTAATTAGAAGGGCGGAGGAAAACACTTCGGTAGCTGGACAAACCAGTAGAGAGCTTAATTTATTGGCCAAAGAGAAAAAACGTAGGAAACAAAAATAGTTACACATACTTTTTAAGTATTGTTTTTATTTCTTGAGGAGAATAATAAGGCGTAATGTTCAATAACTCATCAAAATTTAAAGTTTTTGTTGGTTTGTCACTATTACTTTTTACATGCATTATGTCTTTATGCTTTGTAGGTACTAGTGTCTCATCATTAGAAATTATATCCTCGTGCAATTTTTCACCAGAGCGAATTTTAGTAATTTTGATATCTATATCTTCGTTATAAAATGTAGTTAAAGTTTTTGCTAAATCTATTATTTTTATGGGTTTCCCCATGTTAAAAGTAAAAATAGAGTTTTCAAAATTTTCAAAACTTGTAATTTCTAATATTAAGTTACATGCTTTGTGCTTGCAAATAAAATAGCGAGAGATATTTTTATTCGTAACGGTTAAAGGTTTTCCTGCATTAATTTGATTTATAAATAAAGGAACAACCGATCCGTTAGAACCAAATATATTTCCAAAACGAGTGATGGTAAATTTAGTCTTTTCTATATTGTTTAAATTCAATAAGTAGAGTTCTGCAATACGCTTTGTCATTCCCATTGTACTAATTGGGTTAACGGCTTTATCGGTTGAAATAAAAATGAATTTTTTAACCGTATGCAAAATAGATAAATCTGCCAATAACTTGGTGCCAATTACATTTAGCTTTACAGCTTCGTAAGGGTTACATTCCATTAAAGGCACATGTTTGTATGCTGCTGTATGAAAAACGAGTGTAGGCTTATAGGTTTTAAAAAGGTGGCTTAGAGATTCTTTTTCGGTAATATTCAATAAAATGAATTTTACGTTATTTGTTTTATGCCCTAATGCCTGTTGAAGCTCGTATAGTGGAGATTCTGCAATGTCAACTAAAACGAGCTTTTTGTATTTGCAATGTAAGAGTTGCTTTGTAAGTCCGCTGCCAATGGAGCCTGCGGCACCAGTAATTAAAATGACTTCATTTGAAAAATCTAAATTAGGGTAGCTTTTTTTCGAATTACCTTTTAAATGAAGTAAACCCGAATCGTTAATTAATTGCTGGATATAATTTGAGGCAGATGTATTCATTGATTATCAACTTCGTCAAAATGTAGGTTTTAATAGATAAATTACATTAGCAAAGTATGAATAATTACCTTTTGAAGCAAATAAGTTACTAAAAGCTATTTTATTTTGTAATAACCTTTAATACAGTTATAAAAATTAGTTTTAAATCAAAAAAGAAATTTCGCTTTTCAATATACATTTTATTGAATCGTAATTTGTCCGGTATTATGGTTTTAATAAAATATTCTTCGGGGTTTTCAGCAGCTTTTAAAAGCTCCACTTCGTTTCTGTATTTTAACGATGCCAATCCTGTAATGCCGGGTCTAACTTGAAAAATTTTCATATCATCTTCATTATAAAAATTTACATAATAGCGCAATTCTGGTCTTGGGCCTACAAAGCTCATATCGCCTTTTAAGATATTTATAAGCTGGGGGAATTCATCAATTTTATAGCGTCTTAAAAAATAGCCAATTTTAGTTACACGAGAATCATTATTACCTAAAGTTAATAAGCCTTTATTTTCAGACTTAACATGCATTGTTCTAAACTTAAAAATGTTAAAATCAACATTGTTTTTACCAACACGATTTTGAATAAATAGAATAGGTCCTTTTGAGTCAAACTTAATTAAAACAGCAATTAAAACAAGAATAGGAAAGAGGAGTAATAATCCAATACATGAAAAAACTAAATCGAAAATGCGTTTTATCATTCTATTTTAAAGTTTGTAATGGTAGCAATACTGTCGCAATTTTCTACTGTTAGTGTAATTTCTTTTTTATTATAATCACCTTCAATTATATAAACACCGCAAGGTTTTTGGCGCGTATTACTTTCAGAAAAATTAATATCACCTTCTTTTAAAATATATTGTATTGCTATAGTATCGATTACTATATCATTACTATATTTTATAGTTTTTGAATTGATGTTTTTTAAGACTCTAGCATCTGGACCATAGTCGCAAGACACCTTTTTGCCGTTTAAAAAGAAAGCTAAAATAATTAATCCTAATGAGAACCCTCCCAAATAATACCCAATACGCTGTATTAATTTCATATACTAAAAATAACTTTTAACAAGGAAAGTTGGCTTAAAAAATTAGCAAGTTAATATCGCTATAATTTAAATCGAACCATTCACCAACAGGTTTGCTGGTTAAAATTCCGTGGTAAAAATACAACCCATTTTTTAAACCTCTATCAAATCTAAGAGAATTTTCAATACCACCTTCTTCGGCTATTTTTAGCAAATAAGGTGTAAATATATTACTTATTGAGACCGAAGCAGTTCGAGAGTATTTAGCCGGTATGTTAGGTACGCAATAATGTACTACATCATGCTTTATAAATGTTGGTTTTTTATGTGTAGTAACTTCGCTAGTTTCAAAACAACCACCCATATCTATACTCACATCTATAATTACAGCGCCTTTTTTCATGTGTTGTACCATGGCTTCTGACACTACAATAGGCGATCTGTTTTTTCCACGGACAGCACCAATGGCAACATCACAACGTTTTAAAGCTTTTGTTAAATTTTTTGGTTGTAATGTTGATGTAAAAAGTGGTCGACCAAGATTGGTTTGAATACTTCTTAATTTAGTAATAGAATTATCGAATATTTTTACATTGGCACCTAAGCCTATTGCACTTCTAGCTGCAAATTCGCCAACAGTACCTGCACCAAGAATAACTACTTCAACTGGAGGAACTCCACTAATATTACCAAACATTAACCCATTTCCATCCTTACTGTTTGACAATAATTCTGCTGCAATTAAAGTTGAAGCTGTACCAGCAATTTCGCTTAACGACCTCACTGCAGGATAGGTACCATCGGCATCTCTAATAAATTCAAAAGCAAGTGCTGTTATACGTTTTGATGCCAAGGCTTCAAAATATTTTTTTTCTTGAGTTTTAAGCTGTAATGCAGATATTAATATGGCTTGTGGGTTTAATAGTTTTATTTGCTCTAAACTTGGTGGTTCTACTTTTAAAATCATTGGACAGGAAAAAACTTTGGCAGTATCTTTTGTTATTTCTGCTCCAGCTTCACTGTAATCTTTATCACTAAAATTTGCGCCTTCACCTGCTCCAGATTCTAATAAAACTTTATGTCCGTTATAAACAAGAGCAGACACAGCATCTGGTGTTAAGCAAACTCTTTTTTCTTGATAAGCTGTTTCTTTTGGAATTCCAATAAAAAGTTCTCCTTTACGTTTGTTTATTTCAAGCATTTCTTCTTGTGGTAAAAGTTGTTGCTTTGTAAAAGGTGACAAAGATTTAGACATGTTTTGGTGTGTTAGAAAAATCAAATTACGAATAAATTTCTGATTGTTTTGTATTGTTAACGAAATTATTTTTAACACATAAAGGGATAAGTTTTAGACGAAATACCGTTTTAAACTGTTTTCTTGTAATATAATTATTATAAGTTTGTGTTTTAGTTGAATTATGATTTTAAAACCTATTCATTTCCTATTATTTATTTTTTCTATATCGTGCTTCTCGCAAGAATTTAGAGTAACTGGATATGTAAAAGATGCTAATAATAATCTGATTGCTTATGCAAACGTGGTAATAACTAAAAATTCTGAAGGGTATAAAGGAATTACAAATGGAACGTCTACAGATGAAAATGGGTATTTTATAATTGAAAATTTACAAGCAGGTAATTATACTTTTAAAGTAAGTTTTTTAGGGTATACTACATATAATGCCAATATTGAATTGAATAAGCACACTAAACTAAACACAATTGTTTTAGAAGAAAATTCAGAAGTACTAGACGGCGTTACTATAGTGGCAAAACGCCCAACAGTAAATAGACTTGTTGATCGCTTAGTTTTTAATGTTGAAAACTCTACACTATCAAATAATAATGTTTTAGATGTTTTAAAGCACACTCCAGGAGTTTTGGTTCATGATGGCAGTATTACTGTTAAAAACTCAGTACCTACGGTTTATATAAATGATAGAAGGGTTCATTTATCATCTAGTGAGATTCAACAGCTTTTAGAAGGTACATCGGCAACCAATGTTAAATCTATTGAGGTTATTACAAATCCGCCAGCAAAATATGAAGCCGAAGGAGGTGCAGTACTAAATATTGTAACCAGTAAAAATATTGTTGCTGGTTATAATGGTAGCGTTTTTGGTAATTATAAACAAGGTTCAAAATTCCCAAAATATTCTTTTGGTACAAGTCATTTTTTTAAAGCAAAAAGGTTAAATACTTATATAAATTATAATATAAACCCAAAAAAAGATTTTAGGAATAATAGTGAATCATTAAATTTTACAGATAATACGAGTTGGGAAACAGATTTAAAGAAAACTCGCAAAACTAAAAATCAGAATATAAATGCTAATATAGATTACGATTTAGACGAGAATAATAGCTTAGGGCTTTCTACAAATATACTAGTATCACCTAGAGAAGATACCAAAACAAGAATAAGCTCATTAACCGAAGTTTACAATAGTAATAAAATTTTAGATTCAACATTTAACACATCAAACAATCAAGTTAACGAAACTTTTAACTTAGCTTTTACTCTAGATTATATGCGTAAATTTAAAAAAGTAGGAGAGAAGCTGTCGGTTAGTTTTCATCATACTAATTATGATTTTTCAGGTTTTCAAAATGTTGATACTGATTACATGTTTCCTGATAAAACTGTGATTAGGAATAATAGATTTCAAACGTTTACAAGTCAAGAAATAAAGTTATATACTGGTCAGGTCGATTATGAATTACCAATTAGTAATTCAGCACAATTTGAAGCTGGTGGGAAGATTTCTAGTATTAATTCTGAAAGTATTTTAAATCAATTTACTTTTGAAAATGATATTAAAACTGAAGATTTACAAAATTCTGATACGTTTTTATATGATGAAACTAATTATGCATTATATACAAGTTATTCAAAAGATTGGGATGCATGGAGTTTAAAATCTGGGCTTAGAGTAGAATTTACAAATATTGAAGGAAATTCATTGTCTTCCAACCAAATCAATAATAATGATTATTTTAAGTTTTTTCCATCATTTCATGTTCTAAATAAACTGAATGATAATAATGAAATTTACTTTAATTATAATAAGCGTATTCATAGGCCTAGATATAGCCAATTAAATCCTTTTAAATATTTTTTAAATGATAATGCCTATATCACTGGAGATCCAAAACTAAAACCCCAGATTGACGATACTTTTACATTGGGCTATACTTTAAATAACAAGTTTACTTTTGAAGTTTATTATAGTTTTGAAAAAGACCCTACTTACGAAATTATATTTCAAGATAATGATGATAATATCTTAAAACAGATAAATACTAATATTGATAATAATATTTCTTACGGGTTAGATTTTACAACATATACTGAATTATTCCCAAGATGGAATTTGTATGTACTAACTTCTTTATTCTATTATGAAAACCAATTTTTTGCACTAGAGAGTGCTAATGAATTGTTTAAAATAGACAAGTGGTCTGTATATGCTCAGCTTATTAATTATTTTTCCTTTTTAAAAGATAAAAGCTTAACAGCAGATATAGCTTTCTTGCACATTTCTCCAATAGTAGATGGAGCATCAGATATTAGTTCAAGGTCAGGATTGGATATTAACTTAAGAAAAACATTTTGGAATAATAGAGCATCTTTGAGTGTTGGAGTTACAGATGTTTTTAACACGCAAAACTTTACTCAAACCACAAGGTATTTAAATCAAGATGTGTTTTTAAAATCTAGAATGGAAAATAGGTTATATACATTTGGGTTTAATTACAAGTTTGGCAACTATAGACTTACTTCTAACAAAAAAGAAATAGAGTTAAATGAACGGAATAGATTAGGAAATTCTTCTAATTAAAAATACTCCTTTACCTTACCCCAAAAGTTTTTAGGTGATAGTTTAAATTCTTCTTCTAATTCTTCTAATGATTTATTGGCTTCATTAATTCTATTAAAAATTCTTGCTCTAATTAAGTAAATAGTTGGTATTACAACAGCCATAATAGGAATTAAATAGTAAATTTGATTGTCATCAACATATTTTAAATCATCATTTAATATTATGATGATTTGGTAAAAATACATGGCAATAGGGACTAACAAAACATGATACCACCAATGTTTATTAGTGAAGAACCAAATGAATATTAAAAACAAAGGAATTAATTTATTTGAAAGGGTCCAAGCTACTGTTCTTACACTTTCATAGTATTTACTGTCATAAGAAAAGAAAAAAGTGTCCCAAACTTTTATGTTCGGAACACTTTCATATAAATCGAATAAATAGGGAGTAACAGCAATTAAAGTAGCAATGATACTACCCAGTACCAAGTTTTTTTTATTGTTGACCCCCTGGTATTTTGATTTTTGATCTTTCGATTTTTGCTGTTTGCTCTGCATCTAGGTTATATTGTGTAGCAGATTGTGCTAAAAACAACATACCTCCGAAAATTGCTATTGCAATTAAGTACTTTTTAGTTTTCATTTTATAAGGGATTTAATTAATTAATTACCCAAATGTAACTAAAGAGTATTTTGAAGAAACCGCTTAAATGTTAAAATTATGTTAAAAACAATGTTTTTTAAAATTTATGCTGTGGGTTTTCCGTAAATCTTCAAAAATCAGAGTATTTCATGTCATTTTTTCATCACAAATCATGCTTTGTTAGGGCTGTTTGCTTTTATATTTAGTTTTAATATTCTTTTGTTTTCTGAGCTAAATTCTATAAAAATTTCATCAAATTTATCAAACAAAACTGGTTCAATTTTTTCTGGCCATTCTATCAATTTATAATGTTCAGAATATAAATAATCTTCTATTCCAAAATTATAGGCTTCTTCAATATCATTGATTCTATATAAATCAAAATGATAAATCAAACCATCTTCAATTTCGTATTCATTAACAATTGAAAACGTTGGGCTACTCACTTCATCTTTACTACCAAGTGCAGCGACTATAGCTTTTATAAGTGTTGTTTTACCAACGCCCATATTTCCGTAGAACAATAAAGTTTTACTAGTTGCGTGTTTTATTAACTGTTTTGCAACATGCTCTACTTCATTTAGTTCGTAACTTATTTCCAATGTATACACTGTTTACTATGCAATACTACTAATAATTTTTGACAAAACCTAAGAAAAAATGCATTTCATCGATGTTTTATGTATTACATGGATTTTATTTAGGGTTTAAAACTACGAAAGGAATAATCATTTCTTCTAATGAAACACCACCATGTTGGTACGTATTTCTAAAATAACTTACGTAATGGTTGTAGTTATTTGGATATGCAAAAAACAAGTCGCTTTTTGCGAAAATATATGAACTACTCATCGTTATAGATGGCAAATGCACCTCTTTTGGATTTTTAGCTACAAATACATCTTTGCTATCGTAAGTTAGACTTCTACCTGTTTTATAACGAAGATTTAAACTCGTATCTCTATCGCCAACTACTTTCGATGGATTTTTCACATTAATCGTACCATGGTCTGTTGTTAGTATTAACTTAAAACCAAGTTGATGAGCAAGCTGAACCATTTCTAATAACGGTGAGTTTTTAAACCAACTCAATGCTAACGATCTGTAAGCTTTATCGTTTGATGCTAACTCTTTAACGACTTCCATTTCAGTTTTTGAATGCGAGAGCATATCTACAAAGTTGTAAACAACAACGGTTAAATCATTACTTTTTAATGAGTTGAAATTTTCAACTAATTTTCTCCCTGTCTTAAGGTTTGTTATTTTATGATATTCATAATCTAGGTTATCCAAACCTAATCGCTTCATTTGGCTTTGCAGAAATTCGGCTTCATAAAGATTTTTTCCACCTTCATCTGTATCATTTTTCCAATATTTCGGAAACAATTTTTCCATATCGCTAGGCATTAACCCAGAAAAAATAGCATTTCTTGCATATTGCGTTGCTGTTGGTAGAATGCTAAAAAAAGCATCTTCAATTTCTTTTTTATAATAGTTATTAATAATAGGTTCAAAAACCTTCCATTGGTCGTAGCGTAAATTATCTATAACGACGAGCAGTGTTGGTTGCTCTTTACTTAGTTCTGGAGCAATTTTTTCTTTAAATAGGGTATGAGACATTATTGGCGCATCTGTATGAGGCTCAAACCAACTCGCATAATTTTTATCTATAAATTTCCCAAATTGTATATTGGCTTCATTTTTTTGAGATTCTAAAATCTCAAACATACCTGCATCTTCTATGTCTTCTAACTGAATTTCCCAATAAATCAATTTTTGATAAAGACTTATCCATTCTTCATAAGAATTCACCATAGATAAATCCATAGCTATTTTTCTAAATTCTTGTTGATAATTAGAGGTCGTTTTTTCTGAAACCAATCTAGAGTGGTCCAAATTCTTCTTTAAACTTAATAATATTTGGTTTGGGTTTACTGGCTTTATCAAATAATCTGCTATTTTATTACCAATAGCTTCTTCCATTATATATTCTTCTTCACTTTTAGTAATCATTACTACGGGAAGATTATCTTGCTTTTCTTTAATTTCATTTAAGGTTTCAAGTCCAGTTAATCCAGGCATATTTTCATCTAAAAAAACAATATCAAACTTTGTATCGTCCAAAATATCAATAGCTTCAGTACCACTATTGCAGGTGGTAACTTTATAGTTTTTCTTTTCTAAAAATAAAA
This sequence comes from uncultured Wocania sp., assembly GCF_964021735.1. NCBI lineage: Bacteria > Pseudomonadati > Bacteroidota > Flavobacteriia > Flavobacteriales > Flavobacteriaceae > Wocania > uncultured Wocania sp. The sequence goes on from NZ_CAXIBN010000006.1 coordinate 25,367, forward strand.
TATGTGGCTTTAGTAAATCAATTTCATCATCAACCCAAAGTATATTTATCATATTAATTATTATTAATGTGTTTCATTTTAAATGTCCATTATGGACCTCATTAGTTATATTTGTAAATATTTAATGCAAAAATTTAAAGTTTGAACAAACTTAAAATATTAAACGACCCAATTTACGGTTTTATTACCATACCAAATTCATTAATTTTTGATTTAATACAGCATAAGTACTTTCAGCGTTTGCGCAGAATTACACAGATGGGTATGTCTTATTTAGTGTACCCTGGTGCTCATCATACTCGATTTCACCACGCTATTGGCTGTGTACACTTAATGCAGCAAGCGGTTAATGTGCTTCGTTTTAAAGGAGTTACAATTACAAATGAGGAAGAAGAAGCGCTTTATGTTGCTATTTTATTGCACGATATTGGTCATGGTCCTTTCTCACATGCCATGGAACATAGTATTGTGAATAATGTATCTCACGAGCAAATTTCGTTGCTTTTTATGGAGCGTTTAAACGAAGAGTTTAACTCAAATTTAACTCTAGCTATTAAAATTTTTAAAGGCGAATATCACAGGAGTTTTATGTGTCAGTTAATTTCTGGGCAATTAGATATGGATAGAGCCGATTATTTAAAACGTGATAGCTTTTACACTGGAGTAGCGGAAGGCAATATAAATAGCGAGCGTTTAATAACCATGCTAAATGTGGTTAATGATGAATTAGTTGTTGAAGAAAAAGGTATTTATAGTGTTGAAAAATTTATTATAGCCAGACGACTTATGTATTGGCAAGTGTATTTGCATAAAACTGGTTTGGTAGCAGAACAATTGCTTATTAGAGTTTTAAAACGAGCCAAAGAGTTAACAAATTTAGGATTGAATTTGAATGCTAGCAAGCCACTTCAGTACTTTTTATGTCATGAAATTTCTATAGAAAACTTTAATAAAGAAATATTAAACATATTCTCTGAGTTAGATGATTACGATATTATTTCAGCAATGAAAGCATGGCAAAATCATGATGATTTTGTATTGAGTAATTTATGTGAAATGATTATTAATAGAAATCTACTAAAAATCAAAATGAAAAATAAGCTAATTAAAAAAGATAAGCTTGAAAAGCATATTGAAAAACTAATTAAAACTTATAACATTTCTAAAAAAGAAGCTGAATATTTTGTGTTTACTGACAGTATTTCAAATCAAGCCTATCAAATAAAACATCAAAATATTAATATCCTGCATAAGTCTGGTAAAATTGAAGACATCGTTAAAGCATCAGACCAATTAAATCTTAAAGCTTTGTCAAAACCAGTTACTAAATATTATATGTGCTATCCTAAAGAAAAACTATAGAATGATATTTATATAAATAAATATACATATAGCAATAAAAAGCAATAGAGTAGTTGTACATGAAAAACTTTAGTACATTTTTCCTATTTTTGCGGTAATCAAAAAACAACAAATATTAAAGTGTGAAATTTACAGCACAACAAATAGCAGATATATTAGAAGGCGAAGTAGTTGGCAATCCAAATATTGAAGTATCAAAGCTATCAAAGATAGAAGAAGGTACAGAGGGCTCTTTAACATTTCTTGCAAATCCAAAATACACACCATATATATATTCAACAAAGGCATCTATCGCCATTGTAAATAAGGTGTTTACTCCAGAAATAGATATTAAAGTAACACTTATAAGAGTGGAAGATGCCTATAAGTCTTTTTCTAAGTTATTGGAATATTACAATCAAATAAAAAATAATAAAACAGGTATAGAAAGTCCAGTTTTTGTATCTGACTCTTCAAGATATGGCGACGATGTATATATAGGAGCATTCTCGTATATTGGAGAAAATGTGCATATTGGTAACAATGTAAAAATTCATCCTCATACATATATTGGTGATAATGTTGTTATAGATGATAATTCTGCAATATTTCCAGGAGCAAAGATTTATTCAGATTGTATTATTGGTAAGTATTGTGTTATTCATTCTGGAGCTGTTATTGGTGCAGATGGTTTTGGTTTTGCGCCAAATAAAAAAGGAGAATATACTAAAGTACCACAAATAGGAAATGTAATTATTGAAGATTATGTAGATATTGGTGCTACTACCACAATAGACAGAGCAACATTAGGTTCAACAATTATAAGAAAAGGTGTTAAATTAGATAACCATATTCAAATAGCCCACAATGTTGAGATTGGTAAAAACACAGTAATTGCAGCTCAAACAGGAGTTGCAGGTTCTACTAAAATAGGGGAAAATTGCCAAATAGGAGGTCAAGTAGGTATTGTTGGACATATTACTATAGGTAATAATGTAAAAATACAAGCACAATCTGGTATTGGTAGAAATGTAAAGGATAATGAAGTGCTACAAGGTTCTCCAGCTTTACCTTACGGAGATTATAATAAATCTTATGTACACTTTAAAAACCTACCAAAAATTGTTAAAGATATTAATGATTTAGAAAAAAATAAATGGGAATAGTAAATACAGAAATAAAACAAAAAACCTTAAAGAAAGAGGTGTCCTTAACAGGAGTTGGTTTACATACAGGTAAAAATGTAACCTTAACATTTAAACCAGCAACCGCTAATACTGGTTTAGCCTTTAAAAGAATTGATTTAGAAGGCGCGCCAATTATAGAGGCAGATGCAAATTATGTAACTAATACACAACGTGGTACTTGTTTAGAAAAGAATGGTGTAACCATACAAACTTCAGAGCATGTACTAGCTGCTTTAGTAGGTTTAGATGTTGATAATGCCATTATTGAATTAAACGAATCTGAACCTCCAATTATGGATGGGTCTTCAAAGTTTTTTGTAGAAGCTATAGAAAAAGCTGAAGTAGTAGAATTAGATGCTTTTAGAGATGAATTTGTTATTACAGATGTTATTTCTTATACAGATGAAGAATCTGGAAGTGAAATTTTAGTAATGCCTTCAAAAGAATACCAAATAACTACTATGGTAGATTTTGGTACTAAGGTTTTAGGAACACAAAATGCAACTTTAAATCAGATTTCAGATTTTAAAAAGGACATTTCAGATTCACGAACATTTAGTTTTTTACATGAAATTGAAATGTTATTAGAGCATGGATTAATAAAAGGTGGTGATTTAAACAATGCTATAGTTTATGTAGATAAAGAGTTATCTCCAGAAACTATGAAAAAATTAAGAATAGCATTCAAAAAAGATAATATAGCAGTTAAGCCTAATGGTATTTTAGACAACCTTACTTTACATTATCCTAATGAAGCTGCAAGACATAAATTGCTAGATGTTTTAGGAGATTTAGCCCTTATTGGTACAAGAATAAGAGGAAAAGTAATAGCCAATAAGCCAGGACATTTTGTTAATACCCAGTTTGCGAAAAAGCTATCTAAAATTATTAAAAACGAACGTCGTAATAATGTGCCAAATATTGACTTGAATCAATCGCCTTTAATGGATATTACTCAAATCATGGCAATGCTTCCACACAGGCAACCATTTTTACTTATAGATAAGGTTTTCGAACTTTCTGATAGCCATGTCATAGCTACAAAAAATGTAACTATGAACGAAGAGTTTTTTAAAGGCCATTTTCCTGGAGCTCCTGTAATGCCTGGAGTTTTAATAGTTGAAGCTATGGCGCAAACAGGAGGCGTTTTAGTTTTAAATACAGTGCCTGATCCTGAAAATTACTTAACATTTTTTATGAAGATGGACAATGTTAAGTTTAAACAAAAAGTTGTTCCAGGTGATACACTAATTTTCAAATGTTCATTAATAACACCTATACGTCGTGGTATTTGTCATATGCAGGGTTATGCTTATTCTAATGGTAAGCTATGTGCAGAGGCTGAACTAATGGCTCAAATATCAAAAGTTAAATAACTATGAACCGAGCAATCACTACATATTTATTTTATTGAAAAGCCTTAAATTGCGAACACATTTTTACCGTTAAAAAATAAAGTTTCAAAAATGAATCAGCCACTTGCTTACGTGCACCCAGGTGCAAAAATTGCTAAAAACGTTGTTATAGAGCCTTTTACTACTATACACAATAATGTAAAGATAGGAGAAGGAACATGGATTGGTAGTAATGTTACCATTATGGAAGGAGCTCGCATTGGCAAAAATTGTAATATTTTTCCAGGATCAGTAATATCTGCTGTTCCACAAGATTTAAAATATAATGAAGAAGATACTACCGTTGAGATAGGAGATAATGTTACTATTCGCGAATGCGTAACCATAAATAGAGGCACAGCGGATAGAATGAAAACAGTTATTGGAAATAATTGTCTAATCATGGCGTATTGTCATATTGCTCACGATTGTATTGTCGGAAATAATTGTATTTTCTCAAATAACAGTACGCTTGCTGGTCATATTACCATAGGTGATTATGTTGTTTTAGCAGGCATGACGGCGGTTCATCAATTTGTATCTATAGGAAATCATGCTTTTGTAACTGGGGGGTCTTTGGTAAGAAAAGATGTGCCTCCTTATGTAAAAGCTGCAAGAGAACCATTATCATATGTTGGTATTAATTCTGTTGGATTACGACGACGCGGTTACTCAACAGAAAAAATTAGAGAAATTCAAAATATATTCCGAATACTTTATCAAAAAAACTACAATAACACCCAAGCCTCTGAGATTATTGAAGCCGAAATGGAAGCCACTCCAGAGCGCGACGAAATCCTTCAATTTATAAAAAATTCGCATCGCGGTATTATGAAAGGATATTTCAAATCAAATTAATTTGAGTTTAATAAAAGAAATAATAAAAATAGCTTTACAGCTAGAACGACTTAACAACAAACAATAAAATGGCAAGTACATCAGATATTAGAAACGGATTGTGCATCAGGTATAACCACGACATTTATAAAATAATAGAATTCTTACACGTAAAACCTGGAAAAGGCCCTGCATTTGTAAGAACAAAAATGAAAAGTGTAACTAGCGGAAAAGTGCTAGACAATACATTTTCAGCTGGTCATAAGATTGATGATGTACGTGTAGAAACACATAAATTTCAATATTTATATAATGATGGTGAGTTTTATCATTTTATGAATGAAGCAGATTATACGCAAATTAGATTATTAGAAGCAGCTTTAGATAGACCAGATTTAATGAAAGAAGGAGAAGTTGTTACTGTATTAATAAATACTGAAGATAATATGCCACTATCTGTAGAAATGCCAGCAAGTGTTATTTTAGAAGTTACTGCTACCGAACCAGGTGTTAAAGGAAATACTGCTACAAATGCTACTAAACCAGCTACGGTTGAAACAGGAGCAGAGGTTAATGTGCCTTTATTTATAAATGAAGGTGATAAAATAAAAATTGAAACTGATAAAGGGACTTATAAAGAACGTGTGAAGGAATAATGAAATTCCCCAAAGCACATACACTTAAAAATATTGCTCAAATAATTGATTGCGAATTTATTGGGACTGGTGATTTTCCAGTTTTAGGCATGAATGAAATTCATGTGGTAGAAACTGGAGACATTGTTTTTGTTGACCATCCTAAGTACTATGATAAAGCTTTAGAATCAAAAGCAACAGTAATATTAATCAATAAAAAAGTTGATTGTCCTGAAGGAAAAGCATTGCTTATTAGCGATGATCCGTTTAGAGATTTTAACAAGCTCACCAATCATTTTAAACCCTTTCAACCTTCTGGTTGTCAAATATCAAAAACTGCAAAAATTGGTAAAAACACTGTAATTCAACCCAATTGCTTTATAGGAAATAATGTAGAAATTGGAGATAATTGTATCATTCATTCCAATGTGAGTATCTATGATAATGCTATTATTGGTAATCATGTCGAAATTCATTCAGGCTCAGTTTTAGGCGCTAGTGCATTTTATTATAAAAATAGACCTTCAGGATTTGATCCATTAAAATCTGGTGGACGTGTCGTTATTGAAAATCACGTAGATATTGGAGCAGCTTGCACTATTGATAGAGGTGTAACTGCAGATACTACTATTAAAGAAGGTACAAAAATTGACAATCAAGTTCAAATTGGTCACGATACTGTTATTGGTAAAAAATGCTTAATAGCATCGCAAGTTGGTATTGCGGGTTGTGTTATTATTGAAGATGAAGTAACTATTTGGGGACAAGTTGGAATTACTAGCGGCATTACTATTGGAGCAAAAGCTGTAATTTCTGCAAAAGCAGGAGTAAGCAAATCATTAGAAGGAGGCAAAAGTTATTTCGGAATTCCAGCAGATGACTTCCGTACAAAATATAAAGAAATAGCTTCTATTAGAAAGATTCCAGAGTTATTAGAAAAATTAAAACAACTGGATAAATAAAAACCCGTTTTTACTTTAAAGTTTTAATACAAAAAATTACTTTTGCTCAGTAATATAAACAAATACAAATAATCTCTTATGAGTGTTTTAGTAAATAAAGATTCAAAAATAATTGTTCAAGGATTTACTGGTAGTGAAGGTACATTTCACGCTAGTCAAATGATAGAATACGGCACTAATGTTGTTGGTGGTGTAACTCCAGGTAAAGGTGGACAAACACACTTAGAAAGGCCTGTTTTTAATACTGTAAAAGAAGCAGTAGAAAAAGCTGAAGCAGATACAACTATTATTTTTGTTCCGCCAGCATTTGCTGCCGATGCTATTATGGAAGCTGCAGATGCAGGGATTAAAGTGATTATTACAATTACAGAAGGTATTCCTGTTGCAGATATGATAACGGCTTCAAATTATATAAAAAATAAAGATTGTAGATTAATCGGCCCTAATTGCCCAGGCGTTATTACTCCAGGTGAAGCTAAAGTTGGTATTATGCCAGGGTTTGTATTTAAAAAAGGAAAAGTTGGTATTGTTTCAAAATCGGGGACATTAACTTATGAAGCAGCAGATCAAGTTGTGAAGCAAGGCCTAGGAATTACTACAGCCATTGGTATTGGAGGTGATCCAATTATAGGAACAACAACTAAAGAAGCTGTAGAGTTATTAATAAACGATCCAGAAACTGAGGCAGTTGTTATGATTGGTGAAATTGGCGGACAATTAGAAGCCGATGCAGCAAACTGGTATAAAGCTAGTGGTAGCAAAAAACCAGTTGTAGGTTTTATTGCTGGAGAAACTGCGCCTGCTGGACGAACCATGGGGCATGCAGGGGCTATTGTTGGCGGTAGTGATGATACGGCACAAGCAAAAAAGAAAATTATGAGAGCTTGTGGTATACACGTTGTGGATTCTCCTGCTGAAATAGGAAAGAAAATAGCCGAGGTTTTAGCTTAATATATAGACTCAATAAATTGTAAAAACCTCACAAGATTTTGTGAGGTTTTTTATTTGATACAACTTGTAATTACTATATTTGAATATCAACTATTTTATATAAATCGAATGAAATTATTAGAAGGAAAAACAGCCATTGTAACAGGAGCAAGTAGAGGTATTGGAAAAGGTATTGCTAAAGTATTTGCAGAACACGGGGCAAATGTAGCATTTACATACAGTTCTTCTGTTGAAGCTGCAAACGAACTTGAAAACGAATTAAACGCTTTAGGTATTAAAGCTAAAGGCTATCAAAGTAATGCAGCAAGTTTTGATGACGCTCAAAAATTAGCAGAAGACGTTGCAACCGAATTTGGAAGTATTGATATTTTAGTAAACAATGCCGGCATCACTAAAGATAATTTACTAATGCGTATTACCGAAGAAGATTTTGATAAAGTCATCGAAGTAAACCTTAAGTCTGTTTTTAATATGACCAAAGCAGTACAACGCACGATGCTAAAACAACGTAAAGGATCAATAATTAATATGAGTTCTGTGGTAGGTGTAAAAGGAAATGCTGGTCAAACAAATTATGCAGCTTCCAAAGCAGGAATTATTGGGTTTTCAAAATCTGTAGCTTTAGAATTAGGTTCAAGAAATATAAGAAGTAACGTAGTTGCACCAGGTTTTATTGAAACTGAAATGACAGCAAAACTTGATGAAGAAGTTGTAAAAGGATGGCGTGCAGCAATTCCTTTAAAACGCGGTGGAACTCCAGATGATATCGCTAATGTTTGTGTGTTTTTAGCAAGTGATATGAGTGCTTATGTTACAGGACAAACACTAAATGTTGATGGTGGAATGTTAACTTAATTCTATTTTATTATTCTCTCGAAGGAGGAATCTCTTAAATAATAGCTCTTAGCTTTAATGCAAACAGAAACTATATTATACATTATTATTGCTGGAATTATAGCGCTTTTATTAGCGCTTTTTCAGTATATAAAAGGCAAGCAAAGTGTTTCTAAGCTAAACATGTTATTTTCGTTTTTAAGATTTCTTACTTTGTTTTCAGTTTTTCTATTACTCATCAATCCAAAATTTAATCATATAAGCTTAACTATAGAAAAACCAAATCTAGTTATAGCTATTGATAATTCCAGTTCTATAAAACACTTAAAACAAGATAAAAGTGCTTTAAGTATTATTAACAAACTATCACAAAACAGCAAATTAAATAATAAATTTAATATATCAAAATACACTTTTGGAGAGCAATTAAAGCCATTTGATTCTATTCGATTTTCTGAAAAACAGACTAATATTTCTGATGCTTTTAATCAGTTATCACAAGTCTATAAAAACACGAATACAGCTACCATTCTAATTTCTGATGGTAATCAAACCTTTGGAAATGATTATGAATTTATAAACTCAAAATATAAAACTCCTATTTATCCTATTATTTTGGGTGATACTGTAATGCACACCGATTTAAAAATTCAACAACTGAATGTTAATAGGTATGCCTATTTAAAAAATCGTTTCCCAATTGAAGTGATAATGACTTACAACGGAAATAGCAATGTAAATACTCGTTTTGTCGTTACTCGCGGAAATACAACGGTATATTCTCAAGTTATTGATTTTTCAAAAGATAACAATTCTAAAACAATTAACTTTACTTTGCCAGCAAATCGTGTTGGTGTTAGTAGTTTAAAAGCAACAATAATTCCTATTGAAAACGAGAAGAATGTTATTAATAATACTAAAAATTTTGCAGTTGAAGTCATCGATCAAAAAACAAAAATTGCTATTGTTAGCGATTTTCTGCATCCAGATTTAGGAACTTTAAAGAAAAGTATTGAAAGTAACGAACAACGTTCTGTTGTTTTTTTAAATTCAAACGAAATAGTTAATCAAATAAATGATTTTCAATTAATTATAATTAATCAACCAAACAATAAGTTTAAAGAATTATTTGATATTATTAATAAAGAAAACAAAAACAGATTCATAATTATTGGTACAAAAACCGACTTAAATTTTGTAAATAGAGTGAGTCAAAATTTCGCTCACGAAATAACAAATCAAGTTGAAGACTATCAAGCCGAATTAAATCTAAACTATTCACCTTTTATTATAGATGATATAGATTTTGAATCGTTTCCACCTCTAAAATCAAATTTTGGAGCTGCTAATTTTTCAATTCCTTTTGAAACTATTTTAAATAAAAAATTAGGAGATGTTTCAACAAAACAACCACTTTTAGCAACTTTTGAAACAAATAACAGAAGAGAGGCCATTTTATTTGGGGAAAACATATGGCAGTGGCGCGCTCAGAGTTTTATAAACACAAAATCGTTTAATGCATTTGACAATTTTATTGGGAAACTCGTTCAATATTTAGCGTCAAACAAGCGCAGAAATAGGTTAAACATTGAATACGAATCATTTTATAATGGCAATACCAATGTGATAATTAAAGCACAGTTTTTCGATAAAAACTATGTTTTTGATGCACGAGAAACCCTTAATATCAAAGTAAAAGATAAGGTGTTAGACGAAGAGAGAACATTTCCTCTTATTTTAAAAAACAATAATTATCAAGTCGATTTGAGTAATTTACCACCTTCAGAATATAGTTTTATAGTTAAAGCTACAAATGAAAATATTTCAAAGGCAGGCACTTTTCAAATTTTAGAATATAATGTTGAGCAGCAATTTTTAAATGCCAATGCAACAAAGTTAAGTCAATTGGCTACTAATAGCCGTGGCGCAAGCTACTTTGTTGATAAAGTTGATAGTTTAATAAACAACTTAATAAACGATAATCGTTACACTACCATACAAAAAAGCAATAAAAATACCATACCTTTGATAGATTGGAAATTTTTACTCGTTGTCATAGCATTTAGCCTAGGGATCGAGTGGTTTTTAAGAAAATATAACGGATTAATTTAAATAAAAAAATAGAATGGAAAAATTACCAAAAGTTGCATTACCAGTAATTATTGTTGCAATAATACTTGTTGTATTGTTAGCAAAATCTGCAGTAACTATAGATTCTGGGCATGCTGGAGTTGTACACGAAACACTTGGAGAAGGTGTAGACCCTAATAAAGATGCTTTAGGACCTGGTTTTCACATTATAGCACCTTGGAATCGTGTTATAGATTATGAAACACGTCAACAGGAAATGCCTGAAAAAATGTCTGTTTTATCTTCTAATGGATTAGATATAAAATTAGATGCTTCTGTATTATATGAACCAGATTTTAAAAATTTGGGTAGATTGCATAATCAAAAAGGAATAGAATATAAAAGCAGGGTTTTACAACCAGCGATTAGAAGTGCTGCGCGTAGTGTTGTTGGACGTTATACACCTGAACAATTGTATTCAAGTAAAAGAGATGCTATTCAAGATGAGATTTTAGAGGAAACTAAAAAAATTGTAGAACCGCAATTCATTCAAATTAATGATATTTTAATTAGAGATGTAACATTACCTGCAACCATTAAAGATGCAATAGAGCGTAAACTAAAACAAGAGCAAGAATCTTTAGAATATGAGTTTAGATTAGTTACAGCATCTAAAGAAGCTGAAAAAGTAATTATTGAAGCCCAAGGTAAAGCAGATGCAAATAAAATTTTAAGTGCGTCTTTGACAGATAAAATTTTGCAAGATAAAGGTATTGAGGCAACCACGAAACTAGCAGAGTCTCCAAATAGTAAAGTAGTTATTATAGGCTCTGGAGATAGCGGATTGCCTATTATTTTAGGAAACCAGTAAAAGATATAGTAATAGAATAAAGGTTTAAGATAGAGATGCCCCGTTATTTTATACAACCTTTTGTTTTATTGGATAGCACCAAGCAAAAATTAATATTTATTGGTATTTGCTTGGTGTTTAGTATCTTTTTTTTAAATGTATTTGTCCCTTTTAATATCAATACTTGGGAAAACGATTCAGGTTTTCAGCAATTTTTTAGAATATCCAGTATATGTGTAGTTGGTGTATTGGTATTAATTTTTACACAATTTGTACTTCGAAAACTTTTCAAAATAGAATCTTTTAAACGTATAGAATTTATTGCTTGGGTTTTTTTAGAAATTATACTTATAACTTTTGTATTATCTGTATTTTTCAACACATACAATCAGTCTTTTTTTAAAGAGTTTTTAGGTAACCTTCGCCATACCTTACTTCTAATAACAATTCTTTATTTTATAGCCCTCTTAACTATTTATGCGTTTGCCTTTAAGCAAAAAAACAATACAGAAACCTTGCTCGTAAAAACAGGCTTAATTGGTATTCCTAATGCATATGGGATTCTTAAAATATCTATACAATTATCTGATTTATTGTATATAGAATCTGCCGATAATTATGTTAGTATTTATTATTTAGATGAAGGAAAAACCAAACGTACATTAATACGCAATACTTTAAAAAACTTAGAAACTGTATTTAGTAATTCTACACTAAAAAGATGCCACCGATCTTATATTGTAAATATGAACAACATAAAACTTATAGAAAAAAATTCTGGTAAGTTTCAAATACATGTTAAAAATTGTGATTATATAATTCCAATTTCAGATAATTATGCAGATGCTTTTAAAAAGAGTATTCCATAAGTCATTTTTTATCCCTAAATGATTGTATTCATCCCATAATTTTTTATAAACTACTGTTGTTGGGTACATTTACCTAGAATTAATATAAATCATGTAAAATCAAATCGTATGAAAAAAACACTTTTAATTTTAGTTGTTATATTATCAGCTATCAGTTTTAAAACAAATGCCCAAGAATCAATTAAAAGCTTTATAGGTAGCTGGGACTATGAATGTATTGATGCACCTTATGAATATAGTACAGGAATCCTTATTATTAAGCAAAAAGATAATAAACCAGTAGTAGAAGTATTATATAACGACGGAACAAAAATTGTAGCAGAGTCTGTAAAAATTATAAAAGGGATATTGTTTTTTGATATATATGTAGAAGATAATCCTATAAATATCGAATTAAAAAAAGTAGACGCAAATCTTAGTGGTAAAGTTCTTAATGGTTATAACGAAGAATTAATAATAACTGCATCGAAAAAAAAGTGATTTTAATTACTACATAAAAAAAATCATTTTGAATATTTTTAATTAATTAGTAATGTTTATTGGTTATGCTATAAAAAATTGCAACTAAAAACTTATAAAATTCAATATTTGCAATAATTGTTATTATTATTTGGAATTATAAATATAAATTATTGATATTTGTATCAAATTAAGAACATGAACTTTATTCAATTACATCATCATTTTCATATTTGCTCTCAAGCGAACTGAAAATGTATTGAATAAAATCAAAATATTTTTAAACCCGTTTGAGACAATCAAGCGGGTTTTTTTAGTTCTAAAATCAATTAGATTGTTTCAAACTCATAAAAACAAATAAATGAGTAAATTAAGAATTGCAGTACAGAAATCGGGACGTTTAAACGAAGACTCGATGAGAATTTTAAAAGATATAGGAATTTATATTGATAACGGAAAAGATCAATTAAAAGCATCTGCAAAAGGTTTTCCTGTCGAAGTATTTTATTTAAGAAATGGTGATATACCTCAATATCTTAAAGATGGCGTTGTAGATGTTGCTATTATTGGCGAAAATGTTTTAATCGAAAAAGGTAACGATATAAAAGTTGCTGAGAAATTAGGGTTTTCTACTTGTAGAGTTTGTATAGCTGTACCAAAATCAGTAAAGTATGATAGTGTTAAAGATTTAGAAGGCAAGCGTATTGCAACATCATACCCAAACACAGTACAAAGCTTTTTAGATAAAAATAGTGTTAGTGCTAAACTTCACATTATTAATGGATCTGTTGAAATTGCTCCAAATATTGGATTAGCAGATGCTATTGTTGATATTGTTTCAAGCGGAAGCACCCTTTTTAAAAATAATTTAAAAGAAGTTGAAGTCATTTTAAAATCTGAAGCTGTATTGGCTGTTTCACCAATTTTAAGTGAAGAAAAGCAAGCTATTTTAAATAAAATTCAATTTAGAATTCAATCGGTATTAAAAGGCAGACAATCAAGGTATATTTTATTAAATGCGCCAAATGATAAATTAGAAAAGATTATTAATGTTTTACCTGGAATGAAGAGTCCAACCGTTTTACCATTGGCACAAGAAGGTTGGAGTTCGGTACATTCAGTTATTAGCAAAAATGAATTTTGGAATGTTATTGAAGAGTTAAAAGCTAACGGCGCTCAGGGTATTTTGGTTTGTCCAATTGAAAAAATGGTGCTTTAATTTTTACGATTATGCAGATAATAAATAATCCTAATAAAAGTGAATGGTCAGAAATTTTAAAACGACCAACTCAAACTGTAAATGATATTGAAGCTACTGTTAATGAAATTTTTGATGATATAAATAAAAATGGAGATAAAGCCATTAAAAAGTATACGCAAAAATTTGATGATGTAAATTTAGAATCAAATATTGTTAGCATTAAGGAGATTGATGAGGCAATAAAAAAAGTACCAGTAGCCCTTCAAATTGCTATAAAAAAAGCAAAACAAAACATAGAGGTATTTCATGCCGCTCAAAAAACACCAAAAATTGAAGTAGAAACCTCAAATGGTGTTTTATGCTGGCAAGAAAAACGACCTATTGAAAAAGTTGGTGTATATATACCTGGAGGAACAGCTCCTTTGTTTTCAACAGTTTTAATGTTGTGTATTCCAGCACAAATAGCCGGTTGCAAAGAAATTATTTTATGTTCACCGCCTAATAAAATGAGAGAGTTAGCTCCAGAAATACTATATGCTGCAAAACTTTGTGGTGTAACGCAAATTTTTAAAGTTGGTGGAATTCAAGCTATTGCTGGATTAACATTTGGAACAAAAACCATACCACAAGTATATAAAATTTTTGGACCAGGAAATCAATTTGTAACGGTTGCAAAACAGCTAGCAACAAAGCATGGTGTAGCAATCGATATGCCTGCTGGACCAAGTGAATTGTTGGTAGTTGCAGACGAAACTGCAAATGCATCATATATTGCATCAGATTTATTGAGTCAAGCGGAGCATGGAACCGACAGTCAAGTCATTTTAGTATCTACATCAAAAGATTTAATTAATTCGGTTTCAGATGAAATTGAATCTCAAATTAAAATGCTTCCGCGTCAAGCGATTGCGGAAAAAGCGATTTCAAATTCTAAATTAATTTATGTTGAAAATGACGATTTAGCACTTCAGTTAATTAATGAATATGGTCCAGAACATTTTATTATTTGTAATAAAAATGAAGATTTTTATGTAAATGGTATTGCAAATGCTGGTTCTGTTTTTGTTGGTAACTATACGCCTGAAAGTGCTGGTGATTATGCTTCTGGAACAAATCACACTTTACCAACAAACGGGTTTAGTAAAGCCTATTCTGGTGTGAATTTAGATAGCTTTCTAAAAAGCATGACGTTTCAAAAAATATCAAAAGATGGTTTGTTGAACATTGGAGAAACTATTCAATTAATGGCAGAAGCTGAGGGTTTACAAGCGCATAAAAATGCGGTTTCAATACGATTAAAAGATTTGAAAAAATGAATATTCAAAACTTAATACGACCAACAATAAAAGCACTAAAACCGTATTCGTCTGCAAGAGATGAATTTCAAGGAAATAGTGATGCTATGGTATTTTTAGACGCGAATGAAAATCCGTTTGAAAATGGCATAAATCGATATCCAGATCCAAAACAAGGAAAATTAAAATCTATTTTATCAACAATTAAAGGAGTTCCTGCTAAAAACATACTTTTAGGAAATGGAAGCGACGAAGTTTTAGATCTTATTTTTAGAGCATTTTGCGAACCCAATCAAGATAACATCATCACACTACCACCAACTTATGGCATGTATAGTGTATTGGCTAATATTAATGCGATACAAATTAAAGAGGTTCAATTGGATGGAAATTTTCAGCCTAAAGTTGATGATATTTTAGATACACAAGATAAAAATACCAAACTACTTTTTATTTGTTCGCCTAATAATCCCACAGCGAATAGTTTTAATTCAGATAGAATTGAAAAATTAATAATAAATTTTAAAAGCATTGTAGTTATTGATGAAGCTTATATTGATTTTTCAAATGAAGAAAGTTGGGTGAATAAATTAAAAGATTTTCCTAATTTAATAGTTACTCAAACACTATCTAAAGCCTATGGAATGGCAGGAATTAGATTAGGAATTTGTTATGCTTCCACAGAAATTATTTCAGCATTAAATCGCATAAAACCGCCTTATAATATAAACGAATTAACACAGAAAAAAGCTATTGAACAACTATCAATAAAGAATTTGGCTAAAAATCAAATTAAAGATATTCTTAAGGAAAGGGAAAATTTAATTTCAGAATTAAACGCAATTAGTTATGTTTCTAAAATATATCCTTCAGATGCAAATTTTGTATTGGTAAAAGTTGATGACGCTACAAAGCGATACAATCAACTCATAGAAAAAGGTATTGTAATTAGAAACAGAACGACCCAAAAAGGTTGCGAAAATTGTTTAAGATTTACAGTGGGAATAAAAGAGGAAAATGAGAAACTAATAAGCACTTTAAGGTCATTAATATGAAAAAAGTTTTATTTATAGATAGAGACGGCACATTAATTAGAGAACCTGCAGATGAACAGGTTGATACTTTTGAAAAATTAATTTTTTACCCAAAAGTGTTTCAATATTTAGGGCGAATTTGTAAAGAATTAGATTTTGAAATCATTATGGTTACCAATCAAGATGGCTTAGGAACTCCAGATAATCCTTCTGAAAAATTTTGGCCAATTCATAATTTTGTGTTAGATACTTTTAAAAATGAAGGCATAGAATTTAAAGAAGTTTATATTGATGAAACCTATGCTAAAGATAATGCACCAACCCGAAAACCAAACACAGGACTGCTTACCAAGTTTTTTTCTGATGCATACGATTTAGAAAATTCATTTGTTATTGGTGACAGATTAACCGATGTAGAATTAGCAAAAAACTTAGGTGCGAAAGGCATTTTTATAAACGACGAAACCAATTTGGGGACTAATGAAATTACTGTTAAACGTGAAGAGTTAGATAGTTATATTGCCTTAGAAAGTAACGATTGGGAAAAGATTTATACGTTTCTAAAAGCTAATGAGCGTTCTGGTAGTATTATAAGAAATACAAACGAAACTAAAATAGCCATTCAACTAAATCTTGATGGCACAGGGAAAAGTAAAATTAATACGGGACTTGCCTTTTTCGATCATATGTTAGACCAAATTGCGCGTCACGGACAATTGGATTTAAATATTAAAGTTGATGGCGATTTAGAAGTCGATGAGCACCACACTATCGAAGATACTGCGATTGCTTTAGGCGAATTATTCAACACAACTTTAGGTAATAAATTAGGCATCGAACGTTACGGGTTTTGTTTACCAATGGACGATTGTTATGCGCAAGCTGCTATAGATTTTGGAGGAAGAAATTGGCTTGTATGGGAAGCCGATTTTAAACGTGAAATGATTGGTAAAATGCCAACCGAAATGTTTTATCATTTCTTCAAATCGTTTACCGATGGTGCAAAATGTAATTTGAATATAAAAGCAGAAGGGACTAATGAGCATCATAAGATTGAAGCTATTTTTAAAGCCTTTGCAAAAGCTATTAAAATGGCAATAAAACGCGATATAGAAAAAATGATTTTACCATCAACAAAAGGAATGCTTTAAATGAAGTTAGTTATTATAGATTACGGAGCTGGAAATATTAAAAGTATTCAGTTTGCATTTAAACGCTTAGGATACGAAGCTATTTTATCTAATAATCCAGAGGAAATCATAGCAGCAGATAAAGTGATTTTTCCAGGAGTAGGCGAAGCAAGTAGTGCAATGAAAATGTTAAAAGAAGGTGGGTTAGATATTTTAATTCCAACTTTAAAACAACCAGTTTTGGGTATATGTTTAGGTATGCAACTCATGTGCAAATCAACAGAAGAAGGTTGTACCAAAGGTTTAAACATTTTTCAAACTGATGTGAAAAAATTTTCCAATGCGGTAAAAGTACCTCAAATGGGGTGGAATGTGATAAAAGATTTAAAATCTGATTTATTTAAGAACATCAAAGAAAGTGAGTATATGTATTTGGTGCATAGTTATTATGCAGAACATTGTAAAGAAACTATTGCTAAAACAGATTATGGAATTAATTACGCATCAGCTTTAAAACACAATAACTTTTATGGTGTACAATTTCATCCAGAAAAGAGTAGTTTAGCAGGAGAACAAATTTTAAAGAACTTTTTAGAGATTTAGAGTCATTCTGAATTTATTTCAGAAGCACATAAATCATCTAATTTAATAATGAGAAACTGAAACAAGTTCAGTTTAACGAAATTAAAAGTATGAGAATTATACCAGCCATAGATATTATAGAAGGAAAATGTGTACGCTTAACCAAAGGCGATTATGGCACAAAAAAAATATATAGTGAAAGTCCGCTTGAAATTGCAAAAACTTTTGAAGCTTCAGGAATTGAATACTTGCATTTAGTAGATTTAGATGGCGCAAAAGCGAAACACATTGTAAATTATAAAGTCTTAGAGCAAATAGCATCAAAAACAAACCTTAAAATTGATTTTGGAGGTGGTCTAAAAACAAATGAAGATTTGCATATTGCTTTTAACTCTGGCGCTAGACAAATTACAGGAGGGAGTATTGCGGTTAAAGACCCAGAGACTTATCAAGGTTGGATATCGAAATATGGAGCTGCAAAAATTATTTTAGGAGCAGATAGCGATAATGGGAAAGTGGCTATAAGCGGTTGGATGGAACAAAGTAAAGAAGATGTTATACCGTTTATTAAATCGTATCAAAAAAAGAGTATTCAATATGTTATTTGTACAGATATTTCAAAAGACGGCATGCTTGAAGGACCATCTGTAGAATTGTACAAACAAATCATTACAGAATGCTCAAATAGTAGTAGTGGTCAATCCATAAAGCTGATAGCTTCTGGAGGTATTTCAACAATTGAAGAGCTGCCAATTTTAAAAGCTTTAGGTTGCGAAGGTGTCATTATCGGAAAAGCTATTTACGAGAATAGAATCAGTTTAAAGCAATTAGAAAAATTTGTGTAATATGCTAACCAAAAGAATAATACCTTGTTTAGACATTAAAAATGGGCGGACTGTAAAAGGCGTTAATTTTGTCGATTTACGTGACGCTGGCGATCCTGTTGAATTAGCAAAGCAATACGCAAATATTGGTGCAGACGAGCTCGTTTTTTTAGATATCTCTGCGACTTTAGAAGAAAGAGCAACCACTTTAGATATGGTTCTGCATGTGGCAGAGCAAGTAAACATTCCGTTTACTGTTGGTGGCGGAATTTCATCTATTGAAGATGTAGATGCCCTTTTAAAATGTGGCGCAGATAAAGTATCTGTTAATTCTTCTGCCATAAAACGTCCAGAATTAATTAACGAATTATCAAAAAAATTCGGAAGCCAATGTGTAGTTGTTGCTATTGATGCAAAATTAGTTGATAACAATTGGAAAGTACATTTAGCAGGTGGTAGCATTCCAACCGATATTGATTTATTTGAATGGGCAAAAGAAGTTGAACAGCGAGGTGCCGGAGAAATTTTGTTTACATCCATGAATCATGATGGTACAAAAAATGGTTTTGCAAATGAAGCTTTAAAAAAACTGTCTGAAACATTAAACATTCCTATAATAGCATCTGGTGGTGCTGGAAATGTAAAGCATTTTATTGATACATTTAAAGAAGGAAAAGCAGATGCTGCTTTAGCGGCTAGTGTATTTCACTTTGGAGAAATTGCTATTCCAGAATTAAAAAAACAATTAAAAAAGAACAATATAGAAGTGCGACTTTAGTCGTAATACCGAACTACTAGTTTCAGTATCATATAAAGAATAAGTTATGACTATTAAATACGATTCAAACGGACTCATACCAGCAATCATTCAAGATGCAACAACTAAAAATGTGTTGATGCTTGGATATATGAATGAAGAAGCATACAACAAAACAATTGAAACTAAACAGGTCACTTTCTATAGCAGAAGTAAACAACGTTTGTGGACTAAAGGTGAAGAAAGTGGAAATTTTTTAAGTTTAGTTGATATAAAAAATGACTGTGATAATGATTCACTTTTAATTCAAGTAAATCCTACGGGACCAACGTGCCACAAAGGGACAGATACTTGTTGGCAAGAAGATAATAGAGCTAACTATGGTTTCTTTTCAACTTTAGAAAATATTATTTCTGAAAGAATAGAAAATAAAGACGCCGGCAAATCTTATGTAGCTAGTTTATTTTCAAAAGGGATTAATAAAATTGCCCAAAAAGTAGGTGAGGAGGCAGTTGAAACGGTTATTGAAGCGATGGATAGCAATGATGAATTGTTTTTGTATGAATCGGCAGATTTACTATTTCATTACTTAATGTTACTTCAAGCCAAAGGATTTACTTTAAAAGATATTGAAGCTGAATTAAAAGGAAGGCATAAATAAAAAGAGACATTAAAACTGGTTAAGAATAATGTCTCTTAAAAAAATGGTTGATTT